>JADZAD010000296.1 GCA_020852775.1 Anaerolineae bacterium | reverse complement strand
GCTGCGCGGCGAGGTCGAAGGTGTGGCGTTTCAGGCACTCAGCCCGCCGTTGGTGGCGCAGGTACTGGGCCAGATCGGAGTGCGCGGTGAGACGACGGTGGTCTTCTATGATGCAATCCGGCATCTCCACGCTGCCCGGGCCCTGTGGACGCTTGAATGCTGCGGACACCCGGATGTCCGGGTACTGAACGGCGGGTGGACGGCATGGATTGGTTCGGAGCTCTCGACCAGCCGTGTCGTTCCGCAGGTTGAACCTGTTGAATACAAAATCAGTGGGAGGCAGCCTGCTACAGCAGTTGACCGCGAGTGGGTGCTATCGCATCTGCATGATCCGGACGTCGTGATGCTGGACGTGCGCCGTCTGGCGGAATTTCACGGGGAGGAACTGCGCTCAAAGCGCGGTGGGCATATCCCCGGTGCACGGCATATCCCGTGGGAAGAAAGCCTGGACGGGGACGAACTGCTGTTCCGGCGCCGCCCCGGATTGGAACGTATTTATGGCAGCCTCAACCGGGATAAGACGATTATGGCCTACTGCCAGGTTGGAGTCCGGGCATGTGTGACGTATCTTGCCCTGCGGCTGGCAGGGTATACAGACGTGTGCGTTTACGATGGGTCGTGGCAGGACTGGGGTAATCGTGACGACTGCCCTGTTGATCAGTAAATGCAGGCCCGGATGCCTGCGCCAGAATGAGAGCGGGGGGACACTATGTTAGAAATGTACATGAAGACTGCCATTGCGGAGGCGCTGAAGGGGGAGGCCGAAGGCGGCTCGACGATAGGCGCGGTGCTGATTCAGCGGGGCGCCATCGTCGGGCGCGGCCATAACCGCGTGAACCAGACCGGCAATCCGACCACGCACGCTGAGATGGAAGCGATCCGTGACGCGGGTGTGCTGGAAGATTACACCGATACTGAGCTCTACACCACAATGATGCCCTGCCGTATGTGCGCCGGAGCGATCATCCATTTCGGTATCAGGACGGTCGTCATCGGCAACTCCCAGGTAGTCAATCGCACTGTGGAGTACATGCGTGAGGCAGGGGTGGAGGTCTTTGAACTGCATGACCCGGAATGTATCCGTATTCGCGCCGAGGGGCACCAGCGCCATCCTGAGCGCTACCTGCCGACCGCCGGGATTGGCGTAAGAGATAAATAACAGTACGGGTTTTCCGGAAGGAATGATATGATCGATTACATTGCCTGGACGATTATCCTCGACGACGTGATCTTCCCGGACGGGCGCTCGGAGATGGGGCGCATCGGTGGCGGCGGGCTGTACGCCGCGATGGGCATGCGCATCTGGTCAGAGCACGTCGCTATCGCCTCCCGCATCGGTGAGGATTTCGACCCGCAGCGCCTCGATCCACTCCGGCTGGATACCAGCCTGCTCGTCCGCACCCCCTATCCGACGCTGCATTCATGGCAGATCTACGAACCAGATGGCCATCGACATGAGTATTCGCGCCTGAAGCCGGAGGCTGCCGCCTACCAGATTCTACCGGAAGCGCCACCAGAGCCGGTGATGCAGACACTGATTGGCGCGCATCAGGTCGCCGGAGGTGGGGAAGAACGTGAACACGTCGCCCGGCAGATGATCGACCGCGGTATTTTCGTTGGCGCAGAACCGTTCTTTCGCCCACAGGTTGACGAGGCGTTTCGCCACGATATCTTGTCCGGCATGGCGAAATACCCGTTCTACGCGCCGAACGAGGCCGAGATGCGGATCATGATCGGCGAGCGCAGCATCCCGGACGGGCTGCGTGCCCTGGCGGACTACGGCCCGCCGGTGGTCGGCCTGCGCCGCGGCGAGAAGGGTTCGGTGATCTATGACCGGGAGGCCCGCACCTTCTGGCGCGTCCCGGCGGCCCCGGTGACGGTGGCCGATGTCACCGGCGGAGGCAACGCCTGGATGGGCGGCTATATCGTCGGCTGGACGCAGCGGCAGGATATCCGCCACGCGGCGGCCTGCGCGAGCGTCTCGGCGGCGATGGTGATTGAGCAGGTGGGCCCCCCGGCGATCACCCCGGAGAAACTGGCGCGGGCGCGCGCCCTGTATGACCAGATACTGCCCCACATCCAGCCGATCGAGGAGTGGTAACACTGATGCTTGACTTTGTGGTGTACGGCATCATCATCATTGATGACATCCGCCTGGCGGATGGTACTCTCGTGCACAGCGTCCTGGGGGGTGGCGGCCCGCAGTGCGCCTTCGGCGCCCGCCTGTGGAGCCGATCGGTCGGGCTGCTCTCGCGCATTGGCCACGATATGGAAGCGGAGCACCTGCAAACGCTGCACAGCCTCGGCTTCGATACGAGCGGGGTAGTGCGCTACGATGACTTGCCGACCCCGCACACGGTGATGGCGTATGACGGAAACGAGTACACCGTCGGCTGGGGGACCACCAACAAATGGGGAGATCTGCTCGCCCGACGGTTGACCCTGCCGGAGGACTATCGCCAGCCGCGGGTGCTCCATGTGCTGACCGGGTCGGTGGATGACGCGATCATTGAAACGGCGCTCACGCTCCGGCAGCAGGGTACGCTGTTCTCCCTGGAGCCGATCATCTCGCAGTACAAATTCCGCAATGAGGCCGGTATGCGCGAGCTTTTCCAGCAGGTGGACGTCGTCTCACCGGACTGGCCTTCAGCGAGTGGACTGGCACACAGTGACGATCCGGCCACGGTGGTGCGCTATCTGGCAGATATGGGGCCAGGGATGGTAGCAGTCCGTCACGGAGCGCACGGCTCCTACACATGGGACAGCACCCACGACGAGGTCTGGCATATCCCGGCCTACCCGGTCACAGTTGCTGATCCGACCGGAGCGGGGAACGCCTATTCGGGCGGGCAGAGCGCGGGCTGGGGGCTGCATGGCGATGCAAAGCTGGCTGGATGCTGTGCCGGAGCAGCGGCATCGTTCCTGGTAGAACGAATCGGCTTCCCCGTGATGAGTGAGGCGCTCGAAGCAGAAGCGCAGCAACGGCTGGAATGGCTGCTGGGGGCGTCCCGCCGGTTGTAACACGCAAAAGGCCACCCGGATGGGGAAAATCCGGATGGCCCTCTGTGGAGAATAGAAGACTTCTTCAGTTTAGCACAGGACGCAAAAAGCCACCTGCACCGCTGCAGACAGCTTCCTGTGCCCCCTGAAAGCAACTCTGTCCGGGGTGTGTCTCCGGTAACCATCCCTTTTCACCGCGTCACGGTGATACCTTAGTTTCCCCGATATTGCCGCCTGATAACAGGATTACACGGTCAGGTGATAGTCGCCCGTTCCTCATAGCGGTATAATGTCGTCCGCGCTTGGCGAGAGGCAGGTGGGAGGCCCATCTGCGGAGATTATCCCGCGCAGCCCTTTCTCGCCGGGCTTCTTTCGTTAGCACGGCAGCCGCCAAAATACGCTTTACCAGGGGTGTGGTCACATGGAGATCGTCCCGGTTATCATCATCAGCATTGTCGCTCTCGGCCTTGTTCTGGCAGCGCTCTTCGAGTTCCGCGTCCGCCAGCCGGATGTCATCGTGCTCCGCGAGTCCAACGGGCAGATCGGCATCCGCAAGGGACTGCTGTATCCGCGCCATTTCAGCCTGCCCCTGAAACGCACTACCTTCCCCCTGCAGTTGACCGTCGAGGCCGCTGCGCTCGGTAACCTGCTCGTGCATGTCCGGCTGGTGGGCTCCGCCGTGCCCTCCGCAAAGCACATCCAGGCGCTGATACGTGTCGGTGGCTGGGATAGTGAGGCAGTCGTCCACGCCGTTGAGCAGGTGACGATTCTGCTGCAGGGGCTCATCAAGGAATACACCGAGCGTTCAGAAATCCATGCGATCTCCTCAGCGGGCATCCTGAAACACCTCAATGACAACCTTGCGCTGGTCGAGGAGAAATTCGGGGTAGAACTGGTCGCGCTGGCCGTCCAATCACTCGATCCCGCCGATCCCAAGATCGCCGAGGCGATGCGCCAGCAGGAAGAAGCCCGCCTCTTCGAGCAAACCGAAGCCCTCAGTAACCAGGCCCGGGTGAAGGCCGCAAAGGCCCGATACGGGGCCGACGAAGAGATCGCGGAGATGGAACATGTCCTCGAGTTGAAAAAGGCGGAACTGAAAAAGGCCCGCTTCGAGAGTGATGCGGCGCTGGCCCGCCAGCGGATCGAGGACGAACTTGTTCGCAGCCGGATGCGCCTCGCCTTTGAACGTGAGGAACTGGACATGCTCAAGAGCAGCCCTGAGCTCCTCATGCTCACGCCGCAGGCGGCCCGCCTGGCAGAAGCCAGCCAGAGCCTGCGAAATGCCAAGACGGTGATCTCGCTGACGCCTCAGGAAATTGCAAACAGCTCGGCGTTGTTCAGCGTCTTCCGGAACCTCCTGCAGCGCAGCCCGGAAACCAGAGACGAGGAATAACCTGCCGCGGTGGTCACACGCCCCGGCCCTGTGGAAGAAAGACAAGCGAGCGCCGCAACTATGCCTCATCCAGTTGATCCTATGGCTCTGTTCCGGCTGAAGTCACTCCGGGTAGCCAGAGTCTCTGAAATCAGCGAAACCACCGCGGCGGCGCCTGTCACGGCTGAGGAGCGCATCAACTTCCACATCGGGAATCCGCTGCAGGATGCGCGGCTCTCCTCGACCTTCCTGCGGATTGCGCTTGGCATTGACGTGTTCCATGCCGCGCTGAACGACGCTGACCCCGATGCGCTCATCGAACATCTCGGCTGGGAAGAAGCTGACAGACCTGTCCTCGACTTCCTGATCCGGACCATCCGGCGGAGTTCGCCTTACATGCCCCGCGGCGGCTTTTCAGTGAGATCACCGCACGCGCTGGTCAAGGCGTTTTCACAGTGGCTGGAGCAGCAGGAAGAGACCCTGCGTTATGACACCGGCGAACACTCAGGCCGCCGGGAGATGATCCTGGCTGGCGGCGGCGTTCAGGAAGTGCTGCGTGTCATCCTGTTCACACTGTCATCCTACCTGGAGACACTGCCCGCGCATATTCTTTGTTACGCCTGTCATCTGGAGCCGCCGCTGCGGCAGTTCCCCGGCCTCCTGTTGGACGACCTCTCCACCGACGAACAGGCTGCCTGTGAGCAGATCGAAAGAAACCTGCGTGCCCATCCGAAACAGCCTACCTTCCTGTTGATCGGTGGCCCATTAAGTGAGATGACACGCCGCAGGCTTCACGCTATGAGCCTCGAATGGCCGCTGTTCTTCATAGAAGTGAATAATGCGCCCAATCACCTCTCGCTGGCGCGGGAGGCGAAGCTGGTGCAGCGCGTGATCCGGCTGCTCACCCCGGCGATCTTCGTGCCACAGCTTCACACGCTCTCGACTGTGTTTGTGGCGGGGAATGCCGACTTCCTGAGTGCGATTGAAACCGTCCATTTTGACCTCAAGGGCACACCATCCGCATCCGAGGTTGAACTCCTGACCTATCTGCTGGATCGTATGCCTGCCCCTTCTCAGCGGGGTGCATCGCCCCGCGTGCCGCAGACCCGGCCATCCTTTGAAGGCCTGGGATCAGGCGGAGCGGCAGAGACGACACTGCCTGCTGTAGCCGAACGTGCGGGCAAATACCTGGAAGGGGTCGTTGACGCGCATACCCTGACATTGGAGCGCTCCCTCAAGCTGCTTGACGATAAAGCAGCGCTGTTCTCGCAGCATCTGCAGCAGGCATGGAAGGATCACGTGATTGACGAGTTCGCGGCGCTTGATGCGCGCGAGCTGCTTGACCTGCTGGCCCGGAATATCCATCGCGCAGAGACCAACCACGCGCTGCGGCGCAGCCTGCTGAGTGTGTTTGTCAGACATCAGCCCCAGTATGAACGTGACGCCTGTATGGTCGTCAGTGGCTCATCACGCACAGCGCTGGGAATCCTGGGCTTCCACTGCGGCATCACCGACGTGCTGATCCCTGATCTGAGCTGGTCCTACGAGCAGTGCTTCCCGACCGTCCACGCCGTCCCGCTGACCCCGGCGCTGGGCCTCGATGCCGACGCCCTGATTGCAAAGCTGGAAGACCTGTGCCAGGCCGACCCGACATGGCCACAGCATGGCGCGGTCGCCATTAACAACCCGCATAACGCAACCGGGCAACTATTCGACGAAGAGGCCGTTCACCGGCTGATCATTTACTGCCTTGAACACGGCATTTACGTCATTGACGACCTCGCCTACCAGAACGTCGTGCCGGTCGATGATCTGCCGCAGGTCAGGACAGTGCGGCAGATCGTCACGGACCTGGTGCGGCTGGGGATCGTCGATGAGCGTCACACCGACCGCGTGATCACGGTCCATTCGATGTCCAAGACCGACTGCCTGGCGGGTGCGCGCCTTGCGATCACCGAGATCCGCGACGAGGCACTACGCGGTCGTTTCGAAGCAGTGAATGAGCACATCCAGCCAAATATCGGCGCGGTGCTGATCTGCTATCTGTTCTACCGCAGCACCGTGCACGCGGTCCGCACCTACTGGCATCTGCGAAACGCGATTTTTGCTGAGCGCGTGCGCGCCCTGATGCTGGCCAGCGAGAATCTGCCATCAGACGCGAACCCCTTCGGGCTGACGATTATCCCGCCTACCGGCAGCATGTATCCGCTGCTGCGCATCGAGAAACTGCCGCCCGGCCTGTCACTGGACTGGCTGGCTTCTTCACTGGCGCGGCGTGGCATTGGCCTGCTCCCGTTGACAACCTTTGCGCGAACGGAGGAAGGCTTCGAGACCGCCCGCACGACCTTCCGCCTGACGCTGGGCGGTGTGGATCATGAAGAGGTACTTCAGGTCAAGACACGCCGCCTGCTGCTCGATCTGAACAGCCTGATTGCCGACCAGGATGCCCAGTACAATCGCAAGGCGCTGGTGATCAATCTCCCCGCCCGTGATAGCAGCCATGCCATAGGCCTGGCACAGGCAATGGACGCGATCAGCGTGTCTATCCTTCAGCGATGTGCCAGCGACCGCTTCCGCGGCCAGATCGATATGCCCCTGCTGGACGAAGAGCAGATCAGGCGGGATTTTATGCAGCGGTATGCCCCGGAACGGCTTGAGGTCTTCCGCACCCGCTTGCTTGATCGCGCCCGCATCAGCGATGAACTGATGGGGCAGGCTCTCAGCGGCAGCGGAAGCCACCTCACAGATCAGCTCGATCAGGAGTTCATGAAAGATTCCCTGACCCGCCGCCAGGCGCTGTTCCGGCTGCGTTCGTATGACCGCACGGTACATCCAACCCAGAGGTATTCGCTGCCCGCGGAACTGGCGCTCGATGCAATTGTGAAGGCACTGATCGCCGAGCGCCCCGTCAGCCCGGAGATGATTGAGAAGGCCGCCGGAGAACTCTTCCGCGAGTATCTGGGGCTGAACGTCGCTATTTCGTCCCAGCAGGAAGCCGAGGAAATCCTGCTCGATGTGGATTCGCTGATCAGCGGCGAACAATACGCCGACCTTTTTACCGGCGCCAGCCTGACGACGTTTCTATCCTTCTGGAGCGACTGGGACGGGAGCAACCGCCCCTCCGGCCAGGGCTATCAACTGGTCGCCGCGGTCGTCATGGAGAACGTGCGGCGTATGGCGCGCATCCTGCGCCTGCTGCAGCAGGCCGCCCCGCATGTGCCCATCGAACCTGAACTCCGGGCCGAACTGGAGGGGCTCTCCCAGCGCAGCCAGCGCTTCAAGCAACTGCTCAATGACATCACGCAACTGACCAACCAGCTTGAGCGGCGCTACCGTGGCATCCTCCCATTTGCCTCGGATGCAACGCCGCTCCAGCGCTTCGCCACGCGGCTGCACCTGCGGCGTGATCCGGCCCGGGTACTGTGGGAGCACAACGACAGCTATGAGAAGAAGATGCTCGAACTGCGAGCGGAGCGCCGCCAGATGTTTGAGTATTACTTTGCGCTCAACAAGCAGCTTCGTAAACAGCTTCATACACTCATACCCGATATTCGAGAGCATCGCGGGGTTGAGCCGCTGCTGCGCGCGGTAGTCGGTTACCGTGACATCCTGCAGCGTGTGGTGATCACGCCGCGCATCCAGCAGAACCTGATCACGGCACGCGACCCGTTCGCTATCGATACGACCGTATTCAACATGCATGATATCAACGCCATAACCGGCAAGTACGGCAACCCCGGCATGATGCTGGCAATGCAGATCAGCCTGTCCAGCAAGCCGGAGGCGTTGATCGCGCTCGACCGAAAGATGCGTACTCGCCTGGAGCAGGCCCACCGAGATTACCCCGGTGTCGATATGCCATCCATTGGCCTGATCCCGCTCTTTGAGGATATTGACGCAGTCAGGAATATCCGCGGTTATCTGGAGCAGGTCTGGGATTACGCCAACCAGAGCCGGCACACCGCTGATTCACCGCAGAGCCGCTTCAGCGAGATCGTCACAGAAGTCTTTATCGCCGGGTCGGATCTCAGCCAGCAGGTCAGCCAGGCTACTGCCGCGATGCTCTACCAGCGGGCCAAGTATGACGTTAAGTCATGGCTGGTGGAGCACGGCGCCGCGGAGAGCGTCCGTGTCAAGATGGGCAGTGGTGAGCCGATGCAGCGGCAGGGTGGATACTACTCACGGGTGGCGGGCATCCATGCTTTCCAGGATACACCGGACAACCGGCACCGCTTCGCGGCGAACCTGCAGGCCGCCGCGCGCCGCAGCACCGCCTACGCACGGACACCGCTGCAGGGGGTCTTCCTTGGAGGCGAACTCCGCACGTTCCAGAGCAACGTGTCCGAGCAGTTACGCTTCCTCCCCGTGCGGGATTTTGTCAGCCTGCTTTACCATGTACACGAGTCGCAGAAGACCCACCGGCGTGACCTGATCCATGCCGCGGAGATGATCGTGGACAGCCGCGTGGGCGCACAGAGCCGCAGTCTGCGCGAACTGGAGCGCCTGACGATAGGCACAAGCGAGTCGCTCTACGATTCGTTCCTTGAGGAACTGACCGATAACTTCCGGCACATCCTCTACGGACGCGAAGAGGACGTCACCGGCCTGCATATCGTGTCGTATTTCCTGGGCAGGTCGATGCCGCAGCTACGGGATCGTCCCACCAGCCGCCGCACACCCGGCACCGGGGCCGAACGCGGACAGCGCATCCTTGCCAATATTGCCGAGATCATCCCCCTCTCCAAACAGGGCAGCCTGCTGCGTGCCATCACCCACAACCAGTCACAGACGGTCGTGCTGGGTGTTAACCAGTTGACGACCGGCCTGTTCCGCGCACTGGAGCGCTTCGCCCAGCAGAGCTTTGTCGAAGGTGAACGGGAACGCATGATAGCAGAGCGGCTGCTGCCCCGCCTGTCTGTATACGAAATCCTGAGCACCCTGCGCATCTACCAGGATCGTGATCAGTCTATCCTGCACCGCATCGAAACGGCGTTTCCGGCAGGCAATTCGGCCTTCACCGCCCTGCGTGAAGACAACGACGCCATGCAGCGTTACCTGCCGCTCTTCCAGCAGGAGCTTCTCCGGCGGCACGGGGTAAACGTCAGTGAGTTCTTCAACGATGGTGTGTTCACCCCTGATCTGCTGCCTGCACTCCGGCCTGATCTGGCCGTTATGCTGCAGCAGGACCTGTTCAACACCAACCTTGATGTGCTGATGCGCGGCATCTCCGGGAGGGTGACGAATGAATGGCGCACCGAGGTCTGCAACCTGCTTGATATGCCACGGCGGGTGGGGTACTGGCGGTCTCTCATCTGGGAGATTATCGGGGAATCGATCTATCAGCGCGTGCAGAGCTTCAACGAGCTTTCGACGGCGCTGTACGCCTTTGGCTCGACCCATTCGTTCAATGCCGCCGCACCGGCAGTACGCGGCCCCCGGCTCTCTCCGGCCCTGACGGACTTCTTCCGCACCGCGCGTGCGGATGATGAGATGCGCGACTTCCTGATCGGAGCGGTCGAGTATCTGAGATCGTTTACTGAGGACCGGCTGGAGATGCCCGTCAGCCTTATCCGGGCGATGAACGATGTTGAGCGGCTGGCGCAGATCGAGGAGAGCGCCCTCCCACCGGAGAAGTTGAATCTACTGCGTCACTGCCTGCTGCAGATCGCGCGCATGGCGGGGGAAAACGGCTAGCGCTGAAGAGGGGATGCCATTGTGACATTCTCTCCCGGGCATCAGTGCAGCAGCCCGGCCCGGTTCAGATTCTGGCGGGCCAGCGCGAGGCCAGTGCCGGTCAGGCTGACCGCCCTCTTGCCGTCGCGTACCAGGTAGCCTTTTTCCATACCGGTTTGCAGGATGTCCTCCATCTGTTCGTCTGTCTTGCGCTCATGGTGACGCTCATTGATCCAGTTATTGACCCGTACACCAAACTGATCCACCGAGTTGATCTTCTCGTCCCTTTCCAGCAGCTCATAGAGATACAGAATCTCCAGCACCCGACCTCGCAGTTCATCCATGTCGCCTCCTCCGGGTTGCGAGGATGATGAGTCTACCCGATACTCCAGCGACTATCAGGTTGTGCGGCCGCCATAGTCACGGATAATCATGAGCACATCCTTCCTGTGCCTGTGCGTATGATACCACTACTCGCTGCCAGTCCTGATCGCATACACTGATGGATTCGCGGAAGCGGGGGAACCTCCCCGGGGACCTGCTCCGGGGCCCGGTTGATCCACGCCCCACGGGGGTATTCCGCATCGCCTTCTCGCTGTTGCTGATGCACATGGTTTACCGCTACCTCACCCTCGCGGAGACCTTCTTCAGTGATACCGGAGTGCTGCCACGCCCGGTGATGCACGCCTTTCCACGCCCGTATCGTGTCTCTCTGCTGGACTACGTGGGCCAAACCTGGCTGGTCGAGGCGCTGCTGATTCTCTGGCTCGTAGCGCTGGCCTGCCTGCTGCTCGGTGTGAAGCCCCGGCTGGCGGCAATGTTCAACTACGTATTGATCGTGTCATTCCATGCACGCAACGTGTTCATCCTGAACGGCGCGGATCACGCCATGCGCGTGATGAGCTTCTGGCTGATTTTTCTGCCACTCGACGGGGCATTGCTGCCAGGCAGACGCCCGGTTCAAGTGCGGGGTTACCGGGTGCCGCTGGTGCTGGCGCAGCTTCAGGTCGCGCTGATCTACCTGTTCGCCGGGCTGCTCAAGCTGCCGGGTGGGGCCTGGCTGGATGGTACGGCGCTGGCCGGAGCGTTCCGGTTGGG
>JADZAD010000295.1 GCA_020852775.1 Anaerolineae bacterium | reverse complement strand
TGGTGAGGTAAGGCAGCAGCCAGTAGGTGATGCCCATGAACGACAGGGTTGCGGCAGTGCCCACCGTCAGGTGGAAGTGACCGGGCACCCAGGTTGTGTTATGGATGACAAGGTTCATGCTGTACGAGGCGTTGATCAGCCCGCTGACACCACCGGCAGCGAAGATGATCATCGCCAGTACCTGCGTGGTGAAGCTCGGTTCGCCCCACGGCAGCTTGAAAATCCAGCCGACGATTCCACTGCCGCCCCGGCGCTTACCCGCGTATTCAAGCGACGCCATCAACGTGAAGGCGGTCATGAAGCTGGGGAAGCCGACCGCGTAGGTCAGGACAGCATGTACACCCTTCCATGTCTGGTTGATACCGGGGTCAGTGTACTGGTGGTGCAGCCCAACCGGGACGGAGAAAATGATGAACAGCATGAATGCCAGCCGCGCCAGCGGGTCGGAGAAGAGCTTGCCGCCTGCCTGCTTCGGCACCATCGCATACCATGAAAGGTACGCTGGCAGCAACCAGAAGTACACCAGCGGATGCCCGAAGTACCAGAACAGGGTACGAGCAAGCAGCGGATTGGTGTTCGGGATCAGGCCGAGCGCCCAGGGGATAACCATCGTCAGCATCTCAACCGCGACACCAATTGTCGCAACATCCCAGACGATGAAGGTGGTCAGCGCGCCGACGGTCGCTATCGGGGTCCTGACGCCCGGGTTTTCCTTACGCCACGCGCCCCAGGTGAGGAACAGGTTGGCGGAGTGTATCCAGGTGCCGATGACGACCAGTGTCAGGCCGATGTAGTGCAGCGCGTGGGCACGCATCGGGACGTAGAAAGTGTAGAGCACACTGGCATTGCCGCTGAGCATCGCCCAGCCCGCCAGACACACACCGATGGTCATCACAGCGAATGCGATCCAGCTCAACACAATTGAACGCGAAGGGCGTCCCAGTGAGCGGACCACGGCAATAAGCACAAAGCCACAGATGAAGTAGGTCGTCCAGGTCAGCGCATTGAGCACACCGTGGACGGTCAGGTTCTTGTAGTAGCCACCCAGCAGCGGGATCGGGTAGAGGTTGATGCCAGCATGTTCAAGCGCCTGGAACAGCCCGATCAAGCCTCCGACGGCGATTGCGGCGAAGGCTACGATCAGGAACCAGAACGCGATAGTTCTTTCCTTCTGGTAGTCGTATGCTGCTTCCATAGGGATTTATAGTCCTCTGCGTTTCCTAGAACAGGAACTGGTTGCTCACCGTGGCGACCATGATGATCACGAACACGGCCAGCAGGAATATATTAGTCGTGACAAACAGGCTGATGGCGTGCTTGCGGGTGGGCTTCCGGATCAGCCGTACCCCACCGATCAGCATCGCCAGCGTGAAAGCGCCCGCCGGGACAAGATACAGTAGCCCCAGCATCGGATGTACCGCCAGGATGATCGCGGCCAGCCCCGTACTCAGTGCATGGATAAAAATCCACCACGCTGTCTGCGGGGGGGAGATCAGCACGGGCAGCATCGGTGTGGCGGTAGCGGTGTAGTCATCTTTGTGGAACATCGCCAGCGCCCAGAAGTGAGCGGGTGTCCAGAGGAACAGCAGGCCCGCCAGCGCGATGACGCCGGGGTCAGATGCGGCCCCGACGGCGGCGCCGCCGGTCAGCACCGCGCAACTACCCGCTGCGCCACCGATGACGATATTCAGTACGCTGCGCGGCTTCAGCCAGATGGTGTAGACGCCAACATAGATCAGCGCGCCAAGGAGCAGGTAGAGCGCCATGACCGGGTTGCCCGGCAGAACCGCCAGCACCGCTACGGCGATCATGCCTCCGGCGACCGCCAGGACAAGATGCGGGTGCCGAATCTGGCCGTTCACCATCGGGCGCTTCTCGGTGCGAGTCATCCGCGAGTCAGAGTGCCGTTCGAGGTACTGGTTGATCGCAGAGGCCCCGCCCGCCGCCAGCGCGCCGGTCAGCAGTATCGTGACCAGGTCGCCGGGGGCCGGGACACCGTGCGCCCCCAGGAATGCACCGCCTAATGCCGCCATCAGCAGCAGGAAGACGATACGCGTCTTGAAGAGTGTCAGGAGCGTCCGGTAGGTTTCGCGCAGGGTACGCCATGTCAGGCGTGTTTCCGGTGCGGCTGGCGCTTCAACAGCCATGCGTGTTACTCCTCTGTAACGACTATCTGGCCGACCATGGTGTGGTGAAGTGCGCCGCAGTACTCATGACACATATACAGATAGGTTCCCGGCTCTTCGAAGACATTGCTCACTTCGGAGATCTGGCCCGGGATAACCATCACATTGATGTTAGTGTCGAGCACATGGAAACCGTGGATGATGTCCTTGCTGGCCAGATACATCGTCAGCTCTGAGCCCGCAGGGATGGTGATCTCGGTCGGCGTGAACTGCCACGCCTGCACCACGATGTAAGCCTCATACTTGCCGGGGTACACCATGCGGACGCCCGGGTTATCGAAGCCTGGGGCAGAGTCTACTTCAGCGGGGGCAAGCTGGTCAACCTGGCCGGGGAGCTGTACGCCCAGGCCAAACACTGCGACCAGCACCGCCAGGCCGAAGCCAGCGATCATAATGGCCGACAGCGTCATGAAGGAGGATTCAAAGCGATCGATGTGGAGCCGCATGATGCTCACCTCCGTGCCAGCAAATCGTTGAAGTAGACAAGGCCCCATGCGGCCGCGAAGACCAGCAGGTAGCCAATGGTGAGCACCAGGCGTCCCTGGGGCTCGAACGACTTATCAAAGTCGTCCGTATCGTTCGGTACATCATGATGGGCCATAGGTCTTCCCTCCTGTAGTGACCAATCGTTCATGATGAAGGGTAACAGAGAAACAGGTGTGCCGCCTCGTTGACGGCCCTGGATACTCCCTTACTGTTTTGCTCGCGCACGATCAGGTTCAGATCGCGCACCACGATCTCTATGCTGGTTTCGGGGCGGTACTCAGCCCGCAGGATATGGTGATCGTCAACCAGCATGTAACGTTCCGCCTGGATGAAGCCGTAACTATCCTGCAAGGCGACCTCATCAGACACGGAGGGGGCTGTCAGGATTTCACTCAACGGGACGCTTTCATAGTAAACACCAAACCCCTGCCCGATGGTTTGCTTGAGTGTTACGGCGTCTCCGGTCAGCAGCACCCACACCGCGGGGTCAAGCCCACGTTCTGCAGCGAACGCCTGCAGCCGTTCCGGGGTGTCGCGCTCTGTATCAAACAGGATCAGCACCAGCCGGATGTTGTACCCGGCGGCGCGGGCGGCTTCGTGGGCGGATTGCATCATGCCCAGGGTCGTATCCAGCACACCGGTAGGGTCACTGGTATAGCCGAAACCGTACAGGCTGATCCGTCCGAGCGCCTGGGTGCTGGTGAAGGGCTGCCCGTGTGCATCCACCAGCGTGTAGTCAGGCGCATCGGCGATCCGCGGGACGACCTTTACAGGCTTAAAAACCGCGAACGCAGTCAGCGCAGCCACCAGCGCGATCGCAATGGCCATACCGATATTGAAAGGATTACGAAAGAAAGCGGCCATTTTGCCCTGCAACAGACTACGGATACCAGCGCAACAGGTGGGCAGCGCGGTAGAGCGGTGATAGTGCCGCCGGTGAACGCTCTTCGTTGACAACTCGCCGGATGTCACGTACCGTCCGGTCGATATCCATCATGCCCAGGTATTCCGAACGGATGACACCTTCGTCATCGACCAGTACGTAGACGGTCGCATGGACGAAGTCGTAAGCCTCCTCTGCGGGGGCTGGATCACTTGTCGGGTTCTCCGCGGCGACCTGCTCAAAATAGACCCCGAATTCACCACCAACCAGCTTCTTGATCTCAGTTGGATTCCCGGTCAGCCATACCCAGTCATCCGGGGGCGCGTCAAACTGCGCCGCGTATTCAGTCAGTCGCTGTGGGGTGTCACGCGCCGGGTCGAAGGTGACGGTCACCAGCTTGACCGGGTTCCCCAGCAGCCCGTCTTCTTCCAGCCGCAGCGCGACCTGCTTCATCTGCGCGGTAATTGCCGGGCAGACAGTGGTGCAGTGGGTGTAGATAAAGCTGTAGAGCACTACACTGCTCTGCAGGTCACCGCTGTTAAACGGTTCGCCATGCTGATCGATCAGGGTGTAGATCGGTGCTGGCGCCTGGTAGGGCAAAACACGGATAGGCCGGGCAATGACCATGGCCAGGATAATCAGGACCACTCCAACCAGCACTGCTCCGGTGATCTTCACAGCGGCGTGCCGGTTTCCACCAGCGGGCGCAGGATGTCCCCCGTTGATCATGGTGTCCGCAATCCCCACCTGCCTGGCGCAGAAAACTGGCTAAAGTCTATCGGAATAGTAATAGCAGAGCGCATACCAACGTCAAGCCGGAAACAGGCATATTGCACCCTCAGTGGAAAACTTGTGACAAATGTAACGTACTCGACCATGATCCTGCCAGTGCAACTTGTGACATCTCTGCCACGTATCTATACTGTGGAGACTGTAACCGTAAATGGATATATCCTGACTGAGGAGCAGCCGCATGAACCAGCCCATAGCGCCCCGGCCTGACCCGGCGCCGCAGCGCAATATCACTCTGCCGCAGGACCCGACCGAACGGGTCAACCTGCTGCGGTCGGTTTATGAGCGCGCGATCCTGAGCTGGAAGCTGATGTGGGATGAGCGTGTCAGCCTCTGGGCGAAGCTCCTGCCGATAGGTGCCATCACCTATCTGTTTGTCCCCATCGACGTGATCCCGGAAGCTCTGCTGGCGTTTCTTGGCCCCGGCGTCATCGTGGGTGGGATCGATGACGTTGCCATCCTGCTGCTGGCCTTCAACTTCTTCATCGAACTGGCCCCGCGTGACGTGGTCGTGGAGCACCTGCGCGAGATGGGAGCACGGATCACCGGGCAGTTCAGCGAACCGTCTTACAGCGACGAGGACGTGATCGAAGGCGAGGCGGAGCCACTGGACGACGAACCGCCTCGCTGAACCCTCTATTCCGCGCTGTGCCAGTGCATGATCTCGGTGGCCTCACCGACGATCTCAATATCCGGGCGATTGTGCTCAACCCACCCACTGACGTTCTCCAGCACCGCTTCCGCGTGGGCGGCGGCGGTTGTCACGACTGCGATGCCCACTGAAGCCGACTGCCACGCTTCATGCAGGGCAACCTCTGCGCAGGAGACGTTGAACAACTGGTGAAGCCGCGCCATGGTACTCTTAAGGATTCCGCGCTTCTCCTTGAGTGAGCGAACGCCGGGCAGGTTGAGTTCGAGGATGCAGATGCCGATAACCATATGCCGTTTTTCGGATGAAAACAGCGGGGCCGCAATCAGTGCGGCCCCGTGTGATTCTTTTAGTGCAGGAGGAAGGGCGGGCTACTCTTCCTCGTCGATGTCATACCGCTCTTCGTCTTCGATGGAGATCTCTTCATCATACATGCTGAGTTCGTCGATCTCATCAAATGCAAGCCCCTCATATTCCAGCCCGTCCGCGCTGTAGGCTCCTTCGCTCGCCTCATTGAAGTCCGGGGCGAGCGCGGCGAGTGTCGCGTTTTCCGCTTCGAGAGCCTGCTGGCGCTCGACATGCCTGCCATAGTCGAGCAGCGCGATAGACGCGATATTGTCATCCCGGCGGAGGTTCATCAGGCGCACCCCCTGGGTGCTGCGTCCAATCTCGCTGATCTCATCGACGCGGGTGCGGAGCGCCAT
>JADZAD010000294.1 GCA_020852775.1 Anaerolineae bacterium | reverse complement strand
GTCGTGCACGGCTCTGGATTAAATAGGGCGGGTGGGACTCGAACCCACACGTCCGAAGACAGCGGATTTTAAGTCCGCGGCGTCTGCCATTCCGCCACCGCCCCGCGTGGCAGGATCAGTATACCGCATCGCTCAGGGGATGGGCCAGAGAATCAGCGTCCCATCGTTAGCGGCTGACGCCAGCGCCCGGCTATCCGGTGACCACGCCAGCGAGCGTACCGGCCCCGTGTGCCCGGCCAGCCGCAGCGGGTCATCCGGTCGATCCAGTGGCCAGACCAGCACCATACCATCCGCGCAGGCGGCGGCAAGTCGCCCACCGTCCGGGCTGAACGCGACGTCCAGAACAGCATCCTGATACCCGGTGAGCACCAGGCGCGTCTGGCTGGTTTCCGGAACAAAGATGACGATACCGCTGTCCACCACGCGTGCCGTCAGCCCGCCAAACTGTGCCTCGACCGGCGTCTGTGGGTAGCGCAGCACCCCGCGAAACTGCTCACTGCTCAGCATATCGCCGGTCATGGCATCCCACGTCCGTACCCGGTTGGCCTCATCCAGTGCGGAGACGAAGCCTCCATCCGGCGCATACCAGGCTTCCGCCAGTGCGGGGCCATAGAGATCCAGGCGGCGCAGCGGCCTGCGGCGGCTGGTATCCCAGCGAATGACCTGCCCATCCCGGCCCGCACTCAACGCCTCCGCGCCGCCCTTCAGCAGGGTGACCGCCAGCACGGGGCCGGGCATCTCATCAGGGTCGCGGCGCAGGGCCAGCAGCGACCGCCCGGTACGGATATCCCACAGCATGGCTGTGCCATCGGCGTTCCCCGCCAGCAGTTGCCAGCCGTCCCCCGCCAGCGCCAGGCTGCGCACCGGGTTCCCATTCAACCGGCGCCGCAGGCGGTGGGTCTGCGTCTCCCAGATGAAGACCGAACCATCCGACCCACCAGAGTAGTACGCTGATCCATCCGGCAGCCAGCCGACCGCCTCGCTTGCACCTGCGTGAGCGCGTTGTGTGGAGAGCCGTGCCCCGCTTGCCCGGTCATACAGAATCACCGTGCCATCGACCCAACCGCTCGCCAGCACACGCCCATCCGGAGAAAAAGCCAGCGCCACCCGGTTCAGCACCCCCGATCCCCAGGCGAACTGGCGATAAATTGGCTTGAAGGTTCGCAGGTCGGTGACGATCAGTTCCCCGTTGGAGGCCGCGCTCGCCAGCCACAGCCCATCCGGCGAGACCGTTACCGCCACCACCCGATCAGAATGCGCCGGTATCTGCCCGGCCTGTGCGCCTGTCCAGAAGACGAGTGAGCCGTCTTCCAGTCCGGCTATCAGGCGGCTGCTATGCGGGTCGTAAGCCAGCGAGAGGGCCGGAGACGTTATTCGCAGAGAGGCTACTTCCGCAAAGGAGGAAACGTCATACACCGCCAGGCCGGTGCTGCTGGCGACCGCGAAGTGGCGCGCATCCGGTGCAAGCGCGAGTGCATTCAGCGTGCCCCGGCCGGTACGCAGCATCGCCCCCGCGGGTGGATCAGCCGCTTTCCCGGAGACAACCGGGATGGGCTGCGCGCCGGAGGCCAACAGAACCATGATCAGGGCAAGAAACGCCGCGTAGACGCAGGCAGGCCAGTAGTGCGTGTGCCGTCCGGACATAGGCCCCTGTAATGCCGATCCCGAACGGTTACTTCTGTTTCACCAGGAACACAATATCCGTCTTCAGTTCCTGCGGCGGGGCCTCAGGGCCGTTCAGATACCATTCAAACGGCGGCCCCATGATGGTATAGCCCCGCGCTGAGATAAACGCCATCAGGTTTTCATATGCGGGGCTGACCCCGTTATACGGCCCGGTGTAATGGCAGATAGCGTAAGAGCCTGCTGGTATCGTACAGGCAGAGATCTCGCCACGCCCTGGCACGGGCCGGGCCACCGTAAACCCTGCCTCGACATCAAGGTTCTGCATATCCATATTGTGATAGGCAGCGTAGACCCCACCGGCGTGGGCTTCACCCAGTTCAGCCAGATAGCCTATCAGTATCCCGTAAGCGCGTTCAAAATGAGACGGTAGTTCCTGCATGGGCGCTCTGAATCGTACAGACAACGCAGAACGGGCAGGCTCTTCGTGAATCTCGCAGGGGAACATGGTTTTACCTCCAGCAGTAACCGGAGACTGCATAGTACACCCTCATCATATCCGAGATTTGCCCGGCCCGATCATCTTCTCCGCGCAACCTGCTGGTAATCCAGGTCCAGCGGGGTGCTGGCCCCAGTAACATACTGAACCCGGATCAGGCTGCCATCGGGCACGCTGGTCGTATCGAAGTAGAACACCGTCCACTGATCGAGATTTACCATCTGATAGGCCTGCATCTGCTCCAGCGCCACCACCACATCGGTGGCATCCGCCGGGATAGCCACCGCGACGATCACCTGCTGGTAGAACCCACCCCCACTCTGTGTACCCAGCACCACCGCGGAGGTCACGCCATCCGCCAGTGCCGTGACATATGGCGAGTTCTGTGCCCGCACATCGATCCCGTAGGGTTGCCCCTTGCCGCTGTAGCGAAGCGAATACTGGTGGTATACCTGTGGCTGTTCACCGGTAGTAGGTGCTTCGATCAGGCCCTTCCCCAGCAGTTCCGCCCCCAGCGCCACCCCGCCGACCTCGTCTTCAGCTCGCAGCAGGATTGGCCCGGCCACATCGACCAGCCCGTCCGGGGTACCGCGCATGGGCGTAAAGAGCGCAGTATAACGCACCGAACCGTCGGGATAGATCGACCAGATATCGATGTAGCGCGGCCGCGGATCAGCACGGGAGAGCAGCGATCCGATCCCGGGGATCAGGCCACCGAATGCGCCCAGTGCCTGTGCCAGCCCGGCCCCGGCCACCACCAGCAACAGGATAACGGCAATCGTCACATTGCGCCGTGTCCGGTCAAAGCGGGTGGTGCTGGTGCGCTGCCGCTCCCGGCGGATCGCCCGGTCGATCTCGTCGTCTCGACTTCTCATGCAGGATTGTCCTTTCACCCGTGCAGGCAGCAAACCACCTGCGCCGCGGTGCTCACGAAACAAGACAGTGTCCAGTATAGCATGCAGGAACAATCGACGGTTTGATCCTGCCGCTGCCGATCGTATAATGGCATACAACGATTACTGGAGCAGAGACGACAGCGTATGGCAGCCGCGGCCTGGCAGAACTACCGTGATTTCTACGTCAGCATCGAGCGCGACTCAGCCGGGCAGCTTTCCGTGCAGGCCGAAGCGCCGGACGGTGGTGAGGCGTCCTGCGTGATCAGCCTTCCGGTGACCGCCGAGCAGACCGTGCAGGCTATCAAGGTACTGGCGGAAGCCCGCTTCATGGCCCCCAACAGCCCTCTGCCCCCCGCGCTGGTCGAATTCGGCTCAAAACTGTACGAGGGTGTTTTCAGCGGGACAGTACGCGATCTGTACATCCGCGCCCGCTACGACGCAGAGAGCGCGCGAGCCGGGCTGCGAATACAGCTCCGGCTGAACCAGGCCCCCGATCTGGCGCCACTGCCATGGGAAGTGATGTTCGATGGGCGGGACTTTCTCGCGCTGGCTGCCGGATCACCGATAGTACGATACCTTGAACTGGCAAATCCCGCCCGCCCACTGCAGGTCGGCCTGCCGCTGCGTGTACTGGTGACGATCAGCAGCCCTGACGACCTGCCGCCGCTCGATGCAGGCGCCGAGAAACGCCGGATGCAGGCGGCGCTCGGCCCGCTGACAGAGAAAAGGCTGGTAGAGATCACCTTCTCACCAGAGGGGACGCTCTCCGGGTTACAGAGCGTGATCCGGGCCGCTTCCGCCGCGGCGGCGCCCTTCCACGTCTGGCACTTCATCGGGCATGGCCTATATGACGAGGTCTCACACAGCAGCATGCTGATGTTCCGCAGTGAAGGCGGCAGTGCCCTGCCCGTGACGGACTTCCAGCTTGGCACGCTTTTCAACAGCACTCCGGAACTCCGGCTGGCCCTGCTCAACGCATGTGAGGGCGCGCGGGCGGCAGCAGCCAACCCGTACAGCGGTGTAGCCGCCGCGCTCGTCACCCGCGGCATCCCGGCAGTCATCGGGATGCAGTTCGAGATCAGCGAAGCGGTTGCCAGCCTGTTTGCCGGCGAATTCTATGCGTCGCTTGTCGATGGCCTGCCGGTCGAGGCGGCGCTGACCGAGGCCCGCCGGGCGATCTTCCTGCAATCCAGCCTGGTTGAGTGGGCGACGCCGATCCTTTTCATGCGGACGCGAGACGGTCAGTTGTTCGATACCGGCGCGGCGCTCAAGCGTGCACCTGCCCCTCGTCCGACCACCAGCCATGGGGTGGAAGTCACAGACGATCTTGTCGGCAAGCGGCTGGTCGAGGGGATGTCGCGGGCATCAAGTGAAGCTATCGACGGCATTGACCGGCTGTTCGGACAGCTCCGTAAGGAGATGCTGAGCATCGGGCGACCAGCGCGCGCGGCAGCCCCGCGCTCCGCTGCGCAGCCGCCGCCCACGCTTGAAACCCCGGCAGCGGCACTGCCTGATGAAGCCAGCGCACCCCAGCCAGATGCCGGGCCGGACGTCCATGCGGAGCAAATCACCGAGGACGTGATTGACGCCGTCTCGGACACCGTCCATCAGATGCCAACCAGCATCCATGACATCATCTATCTGCCACTGCCGCACCGTCCGAAAACGGATGAATCGGAGCTGCTTTCTGAGCCCTGGCGCATCGTGCTTGAACTTTACATCAAGGGAGAAAGCCGCCGCCTGATCGGGCTGGACCTGTACGGCGAGGCTGTGCTGGGGCGCGGCACCACCGCGGGTGGTGAGACAGTGATCTTCAACCTGGAGCCTTTCGGGGCGCGTCCGCTCGGCGTGTCCCGGCGACACCTGCGCTTCAAGCCGACTGCCGAGGCGCTCTATGCCATTGACGAAAACAGCACGAACGGCTCCAGCATCAACGGAGAATTATGTACCCCCGGTGAGGAGATGCCTCTCGCCAGCCACGACGCTCTGCGGCTGGGAAAGATGGACTTCATGGTCTACTTCCTGAAATGGCCGGGCGGGGAGGCCAAAGCCTGACCCGGTACGCTCTGCACCTCGTTCACAGCCCCGCTTCTAACGCCGGTTTTCCACATGGCTGATGTTGAAGTCAACCGGGCGGCGTGTATCCGCAGGCATGGTAAAGTCCAGCCGGATAGTATCTTCTGCGGCTAGCACGCTGGTGTCGTAGAAGAACACCCGCCAGCCACCTACGTACACATCACGGTAGGATTCAAACCCGTTGTCCAGTGCCTCCGAGGTGTGCGGAACAGTGATCGCAATGATCTGCTGCGCGAATGTCTCCTGCGGACGCACTTCCAGCGAGAAGGCCCAGTCTACGCCGTCCTGCGAAAGGTTCGGTGAGGAAGCCAGGGCCAGATCGATCCAGTAGGGGCCATCCCCGGTACGCCGCACCAGTGGGAAGCGTTCCACAAACCAGCCCGGGTTATGCGGATCGACGATCGCTTCGGAACGGGTCAGCCGCGCACCAGCGTGATCGACGTCCACGAGGTCGTCGCGGCGCGCCATCGACGGGCCGAACAGCACCACCTCCTCGTCATGTGGCTCAATCTTCTTGTCCACAAGCTGCATATCGACCGGATGCACCAACCGCACCACGCGCAGATGCCCGTCTGGATAGATCGCATAGACATCGAGCGCGCGCGGCAGGATTTCTTCGTTATGCCGCCCCTGCCCTACCACCGAACTGAGCGCGCCAAAGCCAGCCGCCAGTGCCATCAGGGCCAGCAGCGCACCCAGTGTGATCCAGATGCCTCTGCGTGAAGGCACGGCAGCAGATATAGTGTCTTCGGGGAGTGTCTCTGACATGATCCGTCTCTCTGATTAGTCTGTCCGGTCACGATACAGCCGAAGCCAGTCGTCCAGTGAAAGCGTCTCGGCGCGGCGCGTGGGGGCAATCCCGGCTCGTTCCAGCCAGCTTGCCATCTCTTCGACCGGGCGGTTCAGGCCGCCGGCCAGCGCGTTCTTGATCTGCTTACGCTTCTGGCTGAACCCGGCACGCACCGCCCGGAAGAATGGCCCGGCGTCCTCCCGCGGGAGCAGCGGCACGGGGTGTGGATCGATCCGCAGGATCGCTGATTCGACCTCCGGTCGCGGGTAGAAGTTCCCTGCCTTCAGCCGCGCAACCAGCGTTGCTCGCCCATAGAACTGTACGCTCACGGCAAGCAGGCTCATTTCACCCGCAGACGCGGTCACCCGCTGCGCGACCTCCAACTGCATGGTGAAGACGATCCGGCGCGGCGGGCACGGGTTCTCCAGCAGGAAGCGCAGCGCAGCGGAAGTGATCGAGTAAGGCAGGTTGGATATGGCGAGATAAGAGGCAGCATCCGGGCCCATCAGCGCCGCCACGTCCTCTTCGAGGATGTCACCCTGCACAATCTCCACGCAGGGATTACCGGCGTAGCGAGCCATGAGGATCGGCACAAAGCCTGCATCAACCTCAACCGCCACGATCCGGCGCGCCCGTACCGCCAGCTCATCCGTCAGCGCACCCAGTCCGGGGCCAATCTCCAGTAGAGCGTCACCCGGCTCGATCCCGGCGGCGTCTGCCACACGCCGGATCGACGCGGGCTCAATCATGAAGTTCTGGCCGAGGCTCTTGCGTGGGGCAAGGCCAAAGCCTTCCAGTGTGTCCCTGATATGCATAGCAGGGATTGTACCTGATCCTGCGGATGCTCCGCCTTAAAGCGTAGAGGGCATTACAGGGCAGCGCGAAATAACGCGGCGAAGAGGTCGGCAGCCCATATCATGAGCGCCAGCCCGGCACATACCAGCCCGGCGATACCGGCGGCGCGGCGTGGATATGACACCAGCACCGCCGCGAGCCCCATCCCGAAACCGAGGATCGCCGCCTGCACCCCCATACCACGCAGGACCGGGTTCGCCGCCACGGCGGGCAGGAAGCTCAGCCCTATCCCGCACAACCCCACGATCCCCAGGACCAGCGAAGCGGATGGGAAGACGCGCGCGGCGCGCCCCCTATCCCGCCCGGAAGCCGCCATACGAAAGCGGAAGTAGCACCAGAAGAGGTACAACGTGACGACCAGGTAAGCAAGCAGTGCGACAGCAGTGCTCGCCGCCAGGTGGGCCGGATCGAAGCTGCGTGGCAGGTTCGACCAGAACAGTGCCGCGGCGTAGACAACGAACATCGCCGGGTCACGGAAGAAGAGCGAAAGCAACCCGATGACGACATACAGCCCTGCTGTAAGAAAGAATACTGCATCCGGCAGGCCGCCGATATCAATCCGGAACGGGCCAGCCAGCACCAGCGCCCACACCCCGCTCAGCGCCAGCCCGTAGGCCAGGAACAGGTAGCCCCATAACCGGACGTTGTTATCCATGCGGTGCGCGAGGTCGGCTTCCATTTTTACCCTAGCGGCCGGGCCTACGGCGCGGGAACATTCGGGTTCCAGGGAACTGTCGCCAGGTCAACGTTCAGATCGACCAGGTTAGTCACCACCCAGCCGCGGATGCCCGTTTTGGTCACCACCTCAATCCACGAGTCATCCGCGTTAACACCGACTACCTCAAGCTCATCACCTGTCGCGAGCACCTCCAGCACCGGGTAATCGTAGCCGGGGCCGGTACGCAGGTTCAATACGTCCTGCCTGACAATCGCATCTGCGATGCCCTCAGTGACGGTGATCGAGGTCTCCGAGGTAATTCCACTCAGAGCAGCGGCCAGCCGCAGCGTGTAGACCCCTGCGGGGGTCGAGACCAGGTTGATTTCGTAGCGGAAGTTGCCCTCCTGATCAGCGGTGGGCAGCGCGTCGCGCAGTGTCGCTTCCGGCCCGCTGAGTTCGATCAGCACCGGCTCACCTGGCTGAAAGCCGCCCGCCGTCACCACCAGAATGTCCCCTTCACGCGGGCTGGACGGGGTAGTCGTAACCTCGGTAGTCGGGCCTGGAGTGGGCGTAGGCGGCGCCTCACCCACAGAGAAAGTCAGTTCGCGTTCATCTATCTGATCGATCAGGCCGAATACGTCGCTGAACGGCTGGATGAACAGCCTGACACTGTAGTCACCGGGTGCAAGATTACTGCGGTCGAGCGTCAGGACAACTTCCTGCGGCGGAGACTCAGGGCTGAGGGCGAACGACTCTGGCTCGATCTTCACGACATCGGCCGCGTCAGACGAGAGAAAGAAACTCCACGGTGGGGGTGGATCCGGGAAGCGAGAGCGCCAGCCGATAGTCAGCGTCAGGCTGTCGGCGGCGGCGAAATCCAGTGCCGCGTCCTCCGGGAAGGCCTGATAGACCGGGTATGCCCAGCCAAACGTCAGATCTGCACGCAGATCGGTGGTGGGAAGCTGCCCGATACGCCCGGCAAGGTAACGGTCGATAGCGAGGTTGCCCCACTGGTCGTATGCACCCTCTCCGATTCCGGCAATCACCATACCCAGCGCCGCGTCAGGCGGTTCACCGGCGGCACGCAGCACCGTCACATCGGAGAACGGGGTGGAGAAGGCTTCCAGCGGCGCGCCGGTCAGCGCGAGCGGGCGCGCCGGGTTATAGAGATAGATCAGCACGGCCTCGTCGCCGCTTGCAGAGAGCCGCTGCCGGATTTCCCCCTCGCTGAGTGCTCCAAGCGCGGTCAGTGCCTCCAGGTCGAGCGCCCCGGAGGCAGTCGCCAGGTTGAATCCGCGCCCCGTCTCCGGAGGAAGAATCAGACGCCTGACGGTAGCATCGCCATCAAGCGGCGCAGCCACAGGAAGATGCGTGCCGGTCGGGTCTTCGGCGTAGAACATGCGCTGGGCGCCGTCCACCGCCACACTGACGCGCACACCGGGCTGGCGCTCCCCGGTCAACCCGGATATCACGGTAAACTCCACCACGCCCGCGGCGCTCTCCACACGGGCACGCCCTTCGAGGTCGCTGGTAGCGCTGTCGATCTGCGCTGGCTGGCGTGTACCACCGCAACCAGCCAGCAGGAAAACCGCCAGCAATCCGGCCAGCGCCATCCGTAGCCAGCAGGCCGGGGTATCGATAGCTTTGTCGGAAGGAATCCTGCTCATGGGGCCGAGTATATCCCGCCGTTCTC
>JADZAD010000293.1 GCA_020852775.1 Anaerolineae bacterium | reverse complement strand
GGCGCAACCCACAGTTATTCGTCAGCCTGCGCCAGCAGGCAACCGCATGGCAGGAGGGGGTGGTCGTCTCTCCGGTCATTGTCTACGATCAGGTCACTTCGGAGCGCCTTCTGCGGCAGATCATCACGCAGATCGAGCAGCCCGCGCGCGATGCCAGTCTCCAGATCAGCGGCCTCAGCGCGGTTACCACGCCCGGTCAGATCGGGCGGCAGGTGGATGTGCCCGCCACGCTGGCTGCCCTGGGTGAACAGGTGGTAACGCTCAAGAGTGGCGAGGTATCGATCGTGGTGGTTGAGCATGAACCTGCTATTGTGAATGCGGATGCCGCCGCGCAGACGATCAACACAATCCTCGCCACCCAGATGGAGGTCTACATCGCGGAGCCGCAGGCGGGTGACCCCGGCCCGTGGTACGCCAGCCAGGAAGCGCTGGCACAGATGATCATCATCGAGCAGACCTCACCGGATGAAAACGGAAAAGCCGAGTACACGGTGCGTCTGAGCGAGGCGCAATTGCAGGCCTTTCTCGATCCACTCAAGGCTGAACTCGCCCGCACACCCAGCGATGCCCGTTTCCATTTTGATGATGCCGCCGGACAGCTTGTCGCCATCGTACCCAGCGCCGACGGACGTGACCTGAATATCGGCGCGAGCATTCAGGCGATCAATCAGGTGGCAGTCAGCGGGCAGCACAGTGCCGCGCTGGTGTTCGACCTGCTTGAACCCGCCTTCAAGGACACGGTCACCGGTGAAGAACTTGGCATTGTGCAGATGGTCTCTTCCGCGACGACGTATTTCGCCGGATCGGGCGAGGCGCGGCGCAACAATATCCGCACGGCAGCCAGCCGTTTCGACGGCATCATTATCCGCCCTGGTGAGGAATTCTCGTTCAATCACTACCTCGGTGATGTCAGCGAGGATACCGGCTTTGATGAGGCGCTTGTGATCTTTAACGGGCGCACGATTCCCGGCGTGGGGGGTGGGGTGTGCCAGGTCAGTACGACCGCGTTTCAGGCTGCGTTCTACGCCGGCTTCCCCATCGTTGAGCGTTATCCGCACGGCTACCGGGTCGGCTACTACGAGGTTGGCGAAGGGGCCGGGATGGATGCAACGGTGTACTCGCCGGTCGTCGATATGAAGTTCGTTAATGACACGCCTTATCACCTGCTGGTCGAGACGGAGATGTCCGACAGCCAGTCGCAGTTGACATTCCGCTTCTACAGCACCAGTGACGGGCGCACGGTGCAGAAGGACGGGCCGTACATCACCAACCGGGTACCGCATGGCCCGGCAGTCTATGAAGAAAACCCCGAGCTCACACCGGGGCAGGTCAAGAAGGTCGATTACGCGGTGGACGGTGCGGACGTGACCATCTACCGGATCGTCTACCGGGCTGGTGAGGTGCTGCACCAGGACACGTTCTTCAGCCAGTATATTCCCTGGCAGGACGTCTACCAGGTTGCACCTGGCTACCTGCCGCGCAACTAAACCTGACCAGGAGGCGTACACAGAATGTGCGCCTTTTTTGTCCAACCCGTAAACACATGACACCGGAGGGCAGGAGATGAGCGAAGCGATCGAGACGACAATCGTCGGGGTGACGGTTTTCAGTGGGCAGGCGCGGGTAGTGCGCCGGGGCAGGGTGGCACTCCCTGCGGGCCAGTCTACGTTGCTGGTACACAAACTGCCCTCGAGCCTTGTGATGGACTCCGTGCGGGCCAGCGGGCTCGGGGCCGGGGTAAAGCTGCTGGGCGTGGACGTGAGGACGGAGTACGTCCCGGACCTCTCAGACGAGGAAGCGGCGGCAGTCCGTGAGGAGATTCGCAGGCTCCAGCAGGATGATCAGACTCTGCAGGACGAGGATGATCTGAAGCAGAAGCGCCTGACCTGGCTCAATGCACTGGGTGATCGCAGTAGCACACAGATGGCGCGCGCGCTGGCGGGTGGGACGGTTACGCTGGAAGATGTGACCGCGCTGGCGTCCTATCTGGAAGGTGAAAGCGTATTCCTGCAGGATCGCCGCCGCGAAATCGCTTTGCGACGGGAAGAACTGAAGCGTGAAATCGAGGCGCTTCAGAAGCGTCTGAAAGACAGGCGGCTCCTGGCGGACGCCAATAGTCACATCGACATCGCTGTTGATGTCGAGGCCGAAGCAGCAGTTGAGTTCACGCTTGATGTCGAATACGCCATCCGCGGCGCCTCGTGGAAGCCGCTTTACGATCTGCGTCTGAATGACGACGGGAGTGTTGCCCTGACATACCTGGCGACCGTGAAGCAGCGGAGCGGGGAGGACTGGCCCGCAATGGCCCTTGCGCTTTCGACCGCGCGCCCGGCGCTGAGTGACACCCTGCCGGAACTTGACCCATGGTATATCGACGTGCGCACGCCTCCCCAGCCAAAAGCCCGGGCGATGATGGCGGCGCCGTCCCCGGCAATGGATGAGGGGCAGGCGGATGGTGAGGCGTGGTTTTCAGCTATGCCGATGGCGTCCGCGGCTCCCGTGCGGGCGGCAGCTCCGGCGGTGGCCGCGGTGGAGACTAGCAGCGGTGGCGCATTCACCTATCGTATTGAACGCCCGGTAGCGATCCCCGCTGACGATACCCCACGCCGGACGACCGTAACCGTCGAGACGCTCTCGGCGGCGCTGGATTACTATGTCGTGCCCGGGCTGGCTGAAGAGGCCTACCTGCGTGCAACCGTAACGAATACCTCGGAGGTGATGATCCTGCCTGGCGACGCCGCAATCTTCCACGGGGCAGATTACGTCGGGCGAACCATGCTCAAGACCGTCGCACCCGGTGAGGAGTTCGAGGTGCAGCTCGGGGTAGATAACCGCCTGCGGGTGAAACGCGAACTGACCCGGCGCGAGGTCAGTAAGGCGTTGATCGGGCCAACCCGACGCCTCGATTTCGCCTATCGGGTTACGCTTAACAGCCTGCTCGACCGGCCCGTGTCGGTCACGGTGCATGACCGCTTGCCACTCAGCCTCCATGAGAGCATCCGCACGAAGCTGGCCAGCGCGCAGCCGCAGCCGCAGGAGCAGACGGATATGAACATCCTGAAGTGGACGGTCACGCTCCAGCCGGGCAAACAACAGGATATCACTTTTACCTACCAGGTTGAGCACCCCCGGGGGACGCCCATCACCGGGCTGGATGTGCGGTAGCCGGGCAAACAGAAGGGGCATATCCAATAACTGGACATGCCCCTGAAAGAATCTCGCAGACAGGTTGCTAGAGGAGTTTCTCCAGGTCGGAGACGGCGCGTGTCATATCGAGGAAGATCAGGCCAAGCTTGGCGTCATGCCGTGCCAGCACCGTGAGGACGGCCTCTTCGCCGATAGCCATCAGGATCACGAACCCCTTCTCACCTTTGATGTACACCTGATCGAGCGTCCCCCGACCCAGTTCGCTGGCGATCCGTTCACCCAGGGAGAGCATCGCCGCAGACATCGCTGCGACACGGTCTTCTTCCACTGAAGCGGGCAGCGACGAGGCCATGCTGAGGCCATCCACGCTGATGATCGCTGCTGCTTCGACAGCCGGTGAACTGACCTGGAGATCGCGCAGCCGTTCAATCATTTGTTCGGTACGAGACTTGGTCAACGTGGTCTCCTAGCTGTGGCCTTTTACCCTGAGATGTAGTATAGCACTGTACCGTTGGCAGGATACAATTACAGACTGCGCTCAGAACAGCCCCGCCACTGCTGGCGCGGGCGTATGGAGCGATTGTCAGTATAGTATAGACGCTTTTTTCTGTCAAAATGGGTCAAGCGTGACGCTCAGTCACGATCCGGTGCCGGTCAGCGGTGGTTCCAGGCGGGAGGTGCCCGGTGGAAGCAAGTGAATGGGTCAGTCTGAGGGAAGCTGCTTCGATTCTCGGCGTTCACCCTTCTACTGTGCGAAGCTGGGCGGACGAAGGCAGCCTGCCCTCACAGCGCACCCCCGGCGGGCATCGCCGTTTCCGCCGCAGTGACCTTGAACGCTGGATGAACCGTGAGAATGCCTCAGCCGCGCCTGTGACCTCGGAAATCCAGTTGATGATCCAGAATGCGATGGGCCGCGCCCGTATGGAAATCAGTGAAGGGCAGCTCCAGGGCCTGAGCTGGTATAACCATATGGCCCCGGAAGCTCGCGTGGTGCACGGGGCGCTCAGCCGGCGCCTGCTCGACCTGCTGACGCGCTACCTGAGCCAGCCGGACGATCATACGGCGCTGCTGCAGGAGGCGCGTGCGCTTGGTGGAGAGTACGCTCAGGTGTGTCGCCAGACGGCGCTGTCACTTCCGGACGCGGTCGAGGCCTTTCTGTTCTTCAGGGACATGATGCTCGCCAGTGTGGTGCAGCTCGCGGAGATGTTCCGCCTGCATACTCCTGCTGACTGGGGCGGGCGCATGCGGGAGGTCAACCGGCTGACGGATGAACTCCTGCTGGGCCTGATTGAGGCCTATACGGTCAGTGGATAGCCCGGCATGATCCCCCGCCTGCGCACTCAATGGCTGGCGCTGCTGGTGGTGATGCTGGTCGTCGGCCTGGCCTGGATCAGCGCGACCCGGGTCTCCGCCACTGATATCAACCCGACCGGTAGGCCGCCGCAGCCAGTCGCAGGGCACCCCGCACCGGATTTCCAACTGGTGTCACTTGACGGTGAAACACGCTCACTGGCGGAATTCCGTGGCAGGACGGTGATCCTTAACTTCTGGGCGACATGGTGCGGCCCGTGCCGGGTCGAGATTCCGGCGTTGGAAGCTACCTGGCAGGGCTACGGTGGTGAGGTCGTGATCATCGGGGTGAACATCCGTGAGGATGCCGCGACTGTCTCCCGGTATGTGGATGAACTCGGTGTAAGCTACCCGGTGCTGCTCGATACTGATGGCACAGTCGGCAGGCTTTACAACGTGCAGGCATTCCCCACGACCTACATCATCAGCCCCGATGGCGTAGTCATCGAGCCGTATACCGGCATGCTGAGTGAACCGCTGCTGCGAACACGCCTCGCTGACCTGGGGGCTTCCCCGGTGGAGGGGGTGGAGTAATGCTGCCACTGCTGCGAATCGGCCCGCTGAGTGTTCGAACGCCGGAACTGCTTCTGCTGGCCGGGCTGTGGCTCGGCCTTGAAGCCGCTTCCCGGCTGGGCCGTGAGCGCGGACTTGACCCGGACCGTGTGTTCGCGCTCGGCTTCAACGCGGCACTGGCGGGGCTGCTGGGGTCGCGACTGGGGTTTGTCCTGCTCCACCTACCAGCCTACAGCGCGATCACGCCGCTGACCCGTGCCTTGCTGTCGATCGTGACGCCGCTGCCCGGCACGGAGAATGCCGCCGCTGGGCTGGTGGTGGGGCTGGTTGCGGGGGCGTATTTTGCCCGACGCTGGCACATGCCTGTCCTCGATCTGCTGGACAGCTACGCGCTGGGCGGGCTGGTTCTGCTGGCCTTCGGGATGCTGGCGAATCTTGCCTCCGGTGATTACTACGGCGTCGCTACCGTGCTGCCGTGGGGTATCCCCCTGTGGGGAGCCAGCCGTCACCCGCTGCAGGCCTATGTGCTGCTGGCTGCTGTGGGGCTGCTGGCGCTGGCCTGGCGCAGGCGCGTGGTACTGGCAGAGCCGGGATTAACCACCCGGTTGATACTGATCGGGGTGGGGCTGATGCTGCTCGTGTTTGAATCGCTTCGCGCTGACAGCCCGGTGTTTGCGGGTGGCCTGCGCTTCTGGCAGATCGCCGGACTGGCCGGGACAGTGCTGGCGCTGGCATGGTTCGCATGGCGCGCTCCACTCACTGAGCCGGATGCCCGGTAGCGGTTGCGACCGTACCCCGAAACAGAGACAATCATCCACAGGACAGGCAACTCACAGGCAGGTGGCCCCATGTTTCTCGATCGACAACTGACCGCGCTTCAGCCGGTGCTCAACATTCCTTACGTCCGGCGTGTGCGGCGCAATCACGGCCTGGAACATGCCACGATCCACCTGCTGGCTGCGCGTTACCCCGGCCTGCGGATAGTGGGGCGCTCAGATGCGCGTGGCTTCATCCTGATCGGTGATCTCCCTACGGAGCAGGTCGAGGAGCAGGTTAACCGCGCACTGGCACGAATGCGTAACGGTGAACACCAGCTTGCCATCCATCCGAACTGCGGCACGAACCTCGTCACTATCGCCCTGATCGGGGCCATTCTGACCTTCACCCTGATGCTGGGATCGGAGCGCGAGCCGTTCTTCACACGACTGTCACGCATTCCGCTGATTGCGCTGGGCATCATGGGAGCGGTGATCTTCGGGCAGCCGCTGGGGATGCGCCTGCAGCAGCATGTGTCCACTCTCGGTAACCCGGCAGACCTGGAAATCCGCTCAATCACCCGGCGGCGGCACGGCAGGCTGATCCTCCATCGCGTCGAGACATGGTCGAACTGACATGCCGGATGAATTCCCCCCCAGTACGGAACAGCCATCCATTCCGGAAATGGACGATGGCGGCGTAACAGTCGCGGACACACAGAACCCTGATACAGCCCCTGACTCCGCCTTCGAGTGGACAGTACCCACCCCTCTTGTCGAATTGCAGCGCGGTCCTTCCCGCTTCGACCTGCCCGATCGCAACCTGATCCTCACCGGCTTCCTCGGTGTGGGCAAGACGACGATTGCGCGGCGGATCGCCCGGCAGCTTGGCGTCGATCTGCTGGACATCGACGATGAGATCGAACTGCGAGAGGTGCTCAGTATCGCCAAGATACGTGAACTGTATGGCGACTCCCGCCTGAAGTCACTGGAGCACGATCTGTGCCGGCGGGCGGCGCTGATGCGGCGCTCAGTGATCGACGTGCCCGGCGCGGCCCTGACGGACTCACGCAACTTCGACCTGCTGACCGCGACCGGTTATGTCGTCGTGCTGACCTGCGAACTGGGTGAGGCGCTGCGCCGGATGCACCAGAAGAGCGAACTGCATTACCGCGACCGCGTGACGCGAGGCCGCATGCTCGGACGGATGCGCCGCGAGCATGAAGTGGTCAGCGATGCGCGTCTGCTCCAGCTTGACACCACGCATCTGACCATCGATGAAGAAGTGGACCTGCTGATCCGCTACTGGGCGACCGGTGAGCCGCCGGGGAGCCTGTTCCGCTACGGCCCGCGTGAGCCGCTCCGCGCGCCGCAGCGCCCGGTGGTCGGCCTGACGAGCAGCGCCCCGCCAACCTTCCCAAAGCTAAAGAAGTAGCTCCCAGACCGGTACCGAAAACCCGATCTCATGGAACCCCCGGCGCCGGTAGAGATGCAATGAGGCCACATTGTCAGACTGGGTATTGAGTGTGACCGTCAGGACACCCGTCTGGCTGAAATAGCGCGCCATCTCCGCCAGCATCAGCCCGCCCAGCCCACGCCCCTGCAGTTGTGGCATGACGGCCAGCCTGGCGAGATGTCCGCTCGACCCATGCAGCGTACAGATCATGTACGCGACGATCGCCCCGTGAACCTCCATAACGAAGAACGCACCCGGGTGCTCTCGCGCTGATTGCAGGGTGGGGAGATCATACTGCCAGATCGGGCTGAAGGCACGGTTGTCTACCCTGACGACCGCCGGGAGGTCTGCGTCGCGCAGCAGCCGGATCGTCACGCCGGGGGGCGGTATCAGTGACGCACCCGGCGTGAGGGTATCAAGGCGCAGCGTGGTGACGTGGTTAAGCGGTTGGAACCCCCAGCGCCGCCCCAGATCACCCACCCACGGCTCGTTGATCAGCAGCGCCACGCGCTCCGACTCCGCCTGCGTGAGGTCATCCCGCAGGGCGACCCAGATTCGATCCAGCAGCGGGCGTTCGATGAGCAGGCCGCCGGGCGCAATGAAGCGCAGCCACGCTGCACTGCCAGCGTCCGGAGAGCGGTGCAAGGTAGCACCGGCGAACGCCACCATCTGGTTGCCCTGCCACAATGCGCGTGAGTAGAACGCCGGGCTGGGGAGCCACTCTTCGAACTCCTGCCAGTCGATGTGGATATGGGCACGCAGAGACTGCCGGAGGAACTGCACCGCACTGCCATAGTCCGCTGCGGTGAGCGGAGCAGGGTGGACTGTACTGACCATACCGGGAGTATAGCGCATTCCCGCCCCCGGAGACGGTGGGTGATAGCATTGACCCTCACTTCGTATCTGCACCTCAGCCTGGCACGGCCTCCCACGCGAACGCTGCCCCCGCTCGGCTGACCCGCCCCAGCCCAGGAAACGGCAGGTGGTAGAACGCGGCCAGCATCCCGTCGTCTGCAGCCCGCCCCAGCACCGCGCGCCGGGTGGGGACGGACACGCTCGTGTCCGCGTCAAACGACGGCGACCATTCCGGGTGGGCGAACTGCATCGGGCTGTGCAGCAGATCGGCCATGTGGATCAGCTTCTCGCCCTCGGATTCCACCAGCACCGCGATCTGGCCGGGGGTGTGCCCGGGGATCGGCACCGCCTGCATGCCGGGCAGGATCGCCTCATCCATCCCGATCGGGTGCAGCCCACGCGCCTGCATCATGGCAAGGATCACGCCGTGTTCGCCTGCTCCCTGCGCGATGCGCCCCTGCCAGAAGGCGAGTTCCGGTGTCGAGATGATGTAAGTTGCATTCAGAAAGACTGGGGTGTGATCGGCGGTCAACAGGCCCTGGACGTGATCGCCATGCGTATGCGTGATCACCACCCGGGTGATGTCCTCCGGACGAAGCCCCACCCCTCGGAGGCTTTCGGGCAGCAGGCCGCCCCGTGGCCGGCCTCCTTCGCCCGCATCGATCAGCACGACCTCCATGCCGAGCCTCACCAGCAGGATGTTGAGCGAGCTTTCCGCCTGCTCCAGCGTCAATCCGATCTCAGCGAAAGCTCGCTCGTAGTCGGCTTCGCTGGCGTCCGGGTAACGCTTCAGAATGCCCTCCCGCCCGATCACTGAGCCGCCGTCTCGCAGCATGGCGCAGGTAACGTTACCGACGGTGAATGAATAGTGCTTTACGTCCATATCGGGCGCTCCGTCGCCGTTGTGTGTCTCTCAGCCCACACTCCTGTTCAGTGTATACTGAGTCCCAGGGCGACACCACATGAGGCGAGCAATATGAACTGGCGGGAGTTGTTCACCACACCATTGCGGAGTCCTAAGCAGTGGGGGATTGCGGTGATGGTATCTGTATCGCTTGCGTTTGCCCCGCAGGTCACCCCCAGTGATTGGCTCCTCAACACCGGGAGCCTGAGTGCCGGGCTGGGCCTCTACCAGAATCCCAGCTACGTCTATCCGCCCTGGGCCTTGATCCTCCTGTGGCCTTATCGTCTGATGACGGCACGGGGCTCACTGATCGCAGCCGGACTGGTGGTGGCGTGGCTCTGTTCCAGCCGGGGCTGGTCACTACTGCGAATGATCAGTGTAATCATCAACCCGTACTTCATCTTCGCCATGATGTTCAGCAACATCGATATACTGGTGATGATCCTGCCGCTCTTGCTGTGGGAAACGGTAACGCAGTCTCGCTGGCAGGGGCCGGTATGGGGGCTTGCTATTGCGATGCTCATGCTCAAGCCACAGGGTGGGTTGCTGATCGTCCCCTATATGGTGTGGGTGTCACGTCGTGAATCTGGTTCATTACTCGTTGCCGGAGTAACCGCAGGGCTGATCGTACTCCCGATCAGTCTCCTTGGCTTCGCCCCCCCCCCACTGATTTTACAGTGGCTGGATAACCTTCTTCACCCTTCCGCACAGAACCTCTTATTCTGGGAGGCGAACAACATCTCGCTGACCAGTGACATCGGTCTGTTCCCGGCGATGCTGGTGGTTGTTGCTGCGCTTTTGGTTCTCTGTTACCTGTTCCGTCGTGCAAAGCGTATCTGGACACACCATCACACTCTTGCGTCCCTGTTCATGCTGGCGATGCTGGTATCGCCCTATACCAGCAATCAGAGCATGGTGGTTCCGATCACGCTTGTGCCATCATGGGCTGCCGTGGGGATTATTGCTTCAGGGACGCTGCTTAGTGGTGTAACGGGAATCTACCGCGAGTACAACGCGTGGTGGACGCTCTTCTTCGGTCTGAGCGCGCTCTGGTTCTTCAAAGACACAGGCCCTGTTGGCAATGCGGCAGAGACTACGGGAACCGATGACGCCAGAGAATAGTCCGCGCTACTCGTCGTCCTCGTCCGGCCAGGCGGACAGCCCGTAGGCGCCGCCCTTGAGCACCTTGAGCGAGAGCAGGGCGCACTTCATCCGCTGTGCGCTCAGGGGGATGCCAAGCATATCGAGGAGTTCCTCCTTGTCGAGATGTCGGACATCTTCCAGCGTCCTGCCGGGCAGGGTTTCGTAGAGCATCGAGGCGGAGGCCTGGCTGATCGCACAGCCCGATCCCTCCCAGCCCACCCCGATGATCACGCCATTTTCATCCACGCGCAGGGTCAGATGGATATGGTCACCGCAGAGCGGGTTGTCGTCGGCGTAGTCGATGCTGTTCGGGTCAAGCAGGCCGTAGTGCCGCCGGTTGCGCGCGTAGTCGAGGATGTTCTCGCGGTAGAAATCGTCCATGGGGATGGCCTCCCGCTCACACGGAGAATGTCTCTTTGACCCGGTACAGCGCGCTGACCAGGATGTCGATCTCGTCAAACGTGTTGTACAGGTAGAAGCTGGCCCGCGCCGAAGCGGGGATGTTGTAGCGCTGGTGCAGCGGCATCGCGCAGTGGTGCCCGGCGCGGATTGCCACCCCGTAATGATTGCATATCTCGGCGATGTCGTGTGGATGGACACCTTCCAGCGTGAAGGCCGCCAGCCCGACCCGCCGGGCCGGATCGGAGGGCCCCAGCACGTTCACGCCTGGCACCTCCGCCAGCCGCTCCAGCGCGTAGGCCGTCAGCGCCAGTTCGTGCGCGTGGATCGCTTCGAGCCCGACGCGCTCAAGGTAGTCCACCGCCGCGCCCAGCCCGATCGCCTCGGCGATCGAAGGCGTCCCGGCCTCGAACTTCCACGGTAGGTCGTTCCACTGCGAGCCGCTCAGTTCGACACGCCTGATCATGTCTCCGCCGCCCATGAAGGGGGGCATCGCTTCGAGCAGGGCACGCTTCCCGTAGAGCACACCCATCCCTGTCGGGCCGAGCATCTTGTGCGAGGAGAAAGCGAAGAAATCCGCACCAAGTGCCTGTACGTCCACCCGCAGGTGCGGGATGCTCTGTGCGCCATCAACCACGACCACCGCGCCCACCGCATGCGCCGCCCGCGCCATCTCCGCGACAGGCTGCACGGTGGCGAGCACGTTCGACTTGTGCGAGAGCGCGACGAGCTTCACGCGCTCATCAAGTTGACTGTAGTAGGACTCGAGGTCAAGCTCTCCGCCGTCGTTCAGGCGGGCATAACGCATCTCGGCCCCGGTCTGCGCGGTAATGAGCTGCCACGGGACGATATTGGCGTGGTGCTCCATCTCCGTGCACAGCACCACGTCACCGGGCCTGAGATTTGCCCGGCCCCACGTCTGTGCCACCAGGTTGATCGACTCGGTAGCGTTGCGCGTGTAGATTACCTCGCGGTACGAGGCGGCGTTGATGAATTTCGTGATCCGGCGGCGCGCCCCTTCATAGGCCTCGGTCGCCTCCTCACTGAGCTTGTGGATGCCGCGGTGGACGTTCGCGTTGTAGCGGCGGTAGTAGGTGTCCATCGCCTCGATCACTGCCAGCGGCTTCTGTGAGGTGGCGGCGTTGTCAAGGTAGACGAGCGGCACGCCCGGCCTGACCTCCTGGTGCAGGATGGGGAAGTCCGCGCGGATGGCCTGCACGTCAAGCGGGCCGGGGGTTTCGGTCATAATGATGCTCTCTCACTGACAATAAAGAAGAAAACTCTCTTTATTATACCGTGCTGTGTGTAGCTCAGCCTGATCTGATCATACCGACAGCACTCGCGGAGGCGCAGGAGCTATAAAGCAGCAGGTCCGGCGCGGAACGTCACTCTGACGCCGCCCCGGCGCGCCGCAGGCTGAACGCCGCGGCGCTCAGGCTGGCCAACGCCAGCAGGCTGATCACCGCGCCGATCTTCAGGCTGATCGGATCGTAGCGCATCACGACTTCGGAGGAGCCCGCCGGGACGCACACCGCGCGGATCGCGGTGTAGGCGGTCATGATTTCTGCTTTCGTCCCGTTGACCGTTGCCTGCCAGCCGGGGTAGGCCGTCTC
>JADZAD010000292.1 GCA_020852775.1 Anaerolineae bacterium | reverse complement strand
GCAATCACATAGCGGTAGCTGCTGCTGAGATGGTAGCCGCCGGAAGGGGTCCTGAACGGCGCGAGGGAGTTCAGGATAGTACCCCGTACCACGTCCTCACCTCTGGACTCAATCGCCCGTATGGCAGGGCCGGAGGCCAGCAGGCCGCGCAGTGCAGTCTGCTCGTCCGGATAGTCCCACGGGCAGGCCACCGTCCCGGAACGCTGAGGTGTCAGTCCGGCTTGCTCCACGAGGGCTTCCAGCGCGCCGTCTGCCGAGAGCGCGAACGGCCCGGGGGCACCGGCGGGCAGTGGTGGCAGCAAGGCTCCCAGTGCCGTGATGTAGGCCGTTGATTCACTCTCTTCCGGTTTGCCGAACACCGCGATTATGACCGTCCCCGTCCGCGAGACGCGCCGCGCTTCCTGTACGGCCGCGACCGGATTGGCCGCAAACTGAAATGAACTGAAGCCCGCTACGAGGCCAAACGTCTCGTCCGGATAGGGCAGGGTTTCCATCTCACCCACACGAAAATCTCCGCCCGGCACACGCTCGCGGGCGATGGCGATCAGAGAGTCAGCCGCGTCGATCCCGCTGACCTGTGCGCCGTGCCCGGCTGCCATCTCGCAGAATATTCCAGACCCGCAGCCGACGTCAAGCACGGAACTGCCAGCACCCATTCCTGTCTGTCGCAGCACTTCTTTATACAGCGGAATGGCGACGCCTTCCTGAATCTCTGCCCAATCCCTGGCACGTGCTCCCCAGATCTGCCCCTGAGTCTTTGCGGTACCCATAAGTTGTCTCCTGTCATTCCGATAAGGTTCCACTCGTGCTCCACGCCACCCCGCGGGGTGGCGTGGAGCGTTCATGCTGACGTATCAGTCACTTGCCTTGAAAAACAGTTTCTGCCGCGATCTGCGTCCTGGTTTCTGCCCACCCGCCCTACCGGGCGAAGCGCCGGGCGGAACGGGCGCGCGCCTGCGCCGCCACGATCTCACGGTTGCGGGGCGGGGCGCTGGTCTCCAGCGACCGGAGCAGGGTGCGGGCCGCCGCCGCGACCTCCTCGACGGCGGCGTTGAACGCGGCTTCATTCGCCCGGGAAGGTGCGGTGTAGCCGCTGATCTTGCGCACGAACTGGAGCGACGCGGCCCGGATCTCGTCCTCGGTCGCGGGGGGCTCGAAGTTGAAGAGCGGCCTGATGTTGCGGCACATGGCGGTGGCCTCCTCTATGCCCGGTCGGGCACGTAGATCAGCCCGACGGCCCCACTGGAGAACGTCTGCGAGCGGGCCAACCGCAGGTTCGCCTGTGCGTTGACGCCCTCGAACATCCGGCTGCCCGCACCTACCACCACCGGGTAGACCAGCATCCGGTACTCGTCGATCAGGTCGCGCACCATGAGCGCGCGGGCCAGCGTGGCGCTGCCGTAGATCAGGATGTCCTTCCCGGCCTGCTGTTTCAATGCCCGCACCGCCTGCTGGACGTCCTCGCGGATGATGCTGGAGTTGCTCCAGGCGGCTTCACGCAGGGTAGTGGTGGCGACGAGCTTGGGCGTGCCGTTCATCCAGTCGGCGCCATCATCGGTGCGGCCGGGCCAGGCGGCGGCGAACCCCTCATAGGTCACCCGCCCGAGCAGCAGGGTATCACACATGTCCTGCTCTTCCTGCTTGAAGGCCGCGATCCCGTCGTTCCAGTATGGCATCGACCATGCCGGGTTCTCGACCACCCCATCCAGCGACACGAACATCGTCCATACCACTCGCTTCATCATGCTTCTCCTCTGACAATCACTGATGCTGATCAGGCCGGGGCTGCTTCCGGCTCCACCTGTTCGGTTGTATCAACCGGGAGGCTGACGACGACCAGTGTCCAGTCGTCGGCACTGCGCTGGACGTCGATACGCGCACCGATGCTCTCGGCGCGCTCGTTCATCCCGCGCAGGCCCATGCCGGCCCCGTGCGGCAGCGCGTCCGGGTGGAAGCCCACGCCGTTGTCGGCGACGACCATCGAGAGCGTGCCGTCAGACTGGCTGAGCACGATGCGGATCGTGTGGGCGTGGGCATGGCGCAGGGTGTTGTTCAGGGCTTCGAGTGCGATACGGTAGAAGGCTTCCTCGACCGCGGAGGTAAGGCGCAGGCCTGCCCCGACGATCAGCTTGGTCTCCAGCCCGGAGCGCCCCTCGACTGCATCGAGCCGTGCCTGCAGCGCCCCGACCAGCCCGACTTCCTCCAGCACCGGCGGGCGCAGTTCAAAGATCAGCAGGCGCATCTCGCGCAGGGCGTCGAGGGCCGTCTGGCCGAGTTCACGCAGGAGGTCGGTGGCGGGCTCGACCTGCCCGTCAGCAAGCTGGCGGGCGGCGGCCTCAGCCAGCATCGTCACCCCGTATAAATCCTGCGTCACCGAGTCGTGCAAGTCGCGGGCGAGGCGCTGGCGCTCCTGCACCGCCGCCAGTTCCTGCGCTTTCTGGTAGAGATCGGCGTTGTCGATCGCCGCCGCCGCCTGGTCAGCGAAGGCGCGGGCGAGCTCCATTTCCTCGCGCACATAGGGCCCCTGGTCGCACTCCAGCGTGAGCGCGCCGATCAGCCGCCCCTTGCTGATCAGGGGCACGCTCATCCACGACCGCACGTAGGCTAACTG
>JADZAD010000291.1 GCA_020852775.1 Anaerolineae bacterium | reverse complement strand
GATGTTGCCGGTCAGGCCGATGATGATCTTGTCAGGATAGCGGGTGCTCACAGGCGGGGCTCCATTTGAACCGTCAGGATGGGCGCGTGCGGCTATTCTAGTCCTGCCTCAGATCGCCGTCAAGCAGGCGGGGAGGGGTGTATTCAGCCGTGCAGGAACATCTCGCGCCAGGCTGGGCGGCCACCCATCGACTCGGCGGCCTTTACCCCGTTGACGATCGCCTGTGCCACCGCCTCCGCCGCATATGCACCGATCAGGTTCACGTCGCCGCCCTTCTGGCCTGTCGCCAGTGCAAAGAGTGTATCGCCATCAAACATGGTATGTGCCGGGCGGATCGCCCGCGCCAGCCCGTCCTGCGCCATCTGCGCGATCTTGTTTGTCTGGTCTTTCGTCAGCTTCGCGTTGGTAGCTACGACACCGATTACGGTGTTCTGCGCAGCGAAGCGCATGATCGTCTTGCCAGCGAAGCTCTTCATCGTCGCCAGTGTATCGGCGAGTTCCGCCCCTTTAGGTGGTTTACGTGCCCCGGCGATGATCTCACTGTTGTGCGGGTCGAGCACGTCACCGAACGCGTTGACCGCGATCAGCGCACCGACGACCAGCCCGCCGCCGAGGTCAATACTGGCGCTGCCGATGCCACCCTTCATCTGCATCCCGCCTCCAAAGATACCGCCCACGCGCGCCCCCGTGCCTGCGCCGACACTCCCCTGGGCGACCGGGCCATTGCTGGCCGCTTCACAGGCAGCCCGCCCCATCGCGGCATCCGGGCGGATGTTTGCGCTGCCCATGTCAAGGTCAAATAGGATCGCCGCCGGGACGATCGGGACGTGCGCCACGCCGACGTTGAACCCGATCTTGCGCTCCTCCAGATACGCGACCACGCCGCTGGCCGCATCGAGGCCAAAGGCGCTGCCTCCGGAGAGCATTACCGCGTGTACTTTCTCGACCATGTGCATCGGGCGGAGCAGGTCGGTCTCACGGGTCCCCGGCGCGCCACCGCGCTGATCCACGCCACCGGTGGCCCCGTCTTCGCACAGGACGACCGTGCATCCGGTGATCCCCTCCAGGTTCTGGGCGTGTCCGACCTTGATCCCCGGAACATCCGTTATTGCGTTGTACTTTGCGCCTGCCATGTGCTTCTGTCCTCCCCCTTAATCGCGGCTGGATGGCCGTTTACCGCTCCTCTGTGCGGTGCGCCTTCTCTGCGAAGACTATAACCCGTTGATGCCCGGCCGGACAGCCTTTCGCAGGCTACAGGAGGGCGCAACCACCCGGTTTGACGCCGATTCTGGTCGATCGTATACTAGCCCTGAGAGTACTATCTTACGCAAAAAGGTACTGGTAGCCGGGCGCGCGGCGAGCCGGAGAGGTGTGGCATGAAAGGCAATCTCGAACACTTCAGCCCTACCCAGATTCTCAATCTGGTCAGCCTGTCGAAGAAGTCCGGGACGCTGGATGTCAACCGCAAAGGCAGAAAGGCGGCGCTCTCCTTCAAGGATGGCAAGCTGATCTTCGTCTCGATGGAAGATGCGGACGGTTCGCTGACTTCGGTGCTGTCGAAGGCCGGGCGCATCACCAGAGAGCAGGCGGATGTCCTGGCGAAGCACGCCGAAAAGCACGGAGATAAGCAGCTCGGCCTGCTGATGATTCAGAAGGGCTACATTACCCGGAACGATATTGTCCAGGCGATCAAGCGCCACGCATTGGCCTCTGTTAACGAGTTCGCCAACTGGAACAGCGGTGATTTCATCTTTGATCAGGCCCGCCAGATTGGTGACGACCGGATTATCGTCCCGCTCGACCTCGAGAACATCATCATCCAGATCGCGCGGGCACAGAAGCGTGACGAGCAGCTTGAAGAGGAAATCCCCAGCCTCGATGTCTGCCTGAAGTTTGCCGACAAATCCAAGATCAACATCAAGGAACTGCAGCTCAGTAAGGAAGAGTGGAGTGTTATCCGCTACGTCAAGCCGGAGAACACGATTCGCATGATCGCCAAGAGCCTGAACCTGAGTGATCGGGACATCCGGCGCGTGGTGGGCAGCCTGCGCGAAGCCGGGCTGGTCGAACTGATGCAGGTGCGCCAGCGCGAGAAGCTGAGTGTAGAGGAGAAGCAGGAGAAGAAGGCGCTGGTCGGGCGATTGATCGCCCGTATTCAGAATATTTAGCCTGGCCCGACGTTGTGCTTGTGGGCAGGGAACGCCTGACTATAATGAGAGCATGGAAACCGGGACGTTGTTGCATTGCTTATAGCGTAGTTCCGGGCTGTTCGCACCGTGTTGCAATTATATATCTGTGCGCGGCGGTCAGAGAGTGAGGGATGGATGGAAACTCAAAACGTCAAGATGGTTGTCACCGGGCCGTTCAGCGCAGGGAAGACTGCCTTTGTGCAGTCGATCAGCGAGATCGAGGTCGTCTCGACCGAACGCCGTATCTCCTCTGAGGCGGAGCAGATCAAGGAAGCCACGACGGTGGCTATGGACTTCGGGCGCATTACTATCGACGATGACCTTGTGCTGTATCTCTTCGGCACCCCGGGCCAGCGCCGTTTCGACTTCATGTGGGAAATCCTCGCACAGGGGATGCTGGGGTTCGTGGTGCTGGTCGATTCCTCCAAGCCGGAGACATTCCGTGAGGCCAAGTCGATCCTGGAGACTTTCCGCGCCTATGCCCCGACCCCGTATGTCGTCTCGGCGAACAAGCAGGACCTCCCGGACGCCTGGGACCTGGACGACCTTCGTATCGCTCTGCGGCTGGACGAGAGCGTCAAGCTGCTGCCGTGTGTCGCCACGGACAAAGAGAGCGTGAAGAAGGTGCTGCTTGAACTGCTCTACGCCATTCTGGAAGAAATGGAAGAAAAAGAGTAGGCTCATAGTCAGGCGTCACCAGACCTAATCTGAGAATGCTCCGCGCCTGTGCCCGTCACAGGCGCGTGATCTTGAATGTCCAGATGTGGCACGGGGTTACCGTGCCCTTTGTTCGACCGCAGCTTATGGAGTCGGTACTGTGCCGAATATTGGTACCCCGCAGGGTTCAGTGCATTACGAGGTAGTCGGCTCAGGGCCGCCAGTCATTCTGATCCACGGCTGGACACAGGCCTGGAATACCTGGCGCTCCACCATCGAGACGTTTCAGGGCCAGTACCGCATGTATGCGCCCGACCTGTGGGGATTTGGCGAATCAGAAAAAGACCGGCGCGACTCCTTCCTTGTCAGTGACTTCGTCGAACTGATTCCGCAGTTTATGGATGCACTCGGCATGACGCGGGTACCGATCATGGGGCACTCAATGGGCGGCACGACCGCCCTGGCGGTGGCGCTGAAATACCCTGACCGCGTGAAGAAGGTCGCGGTCGTTGGTTCACCGATTGACGGACGCTCGCTCAGTCCGTTCCTCAAGCTCGCCAGCCGCAAAACGGTAGCCAGCCTGATGCTCATGGGTGAAAGCCAGCCAATGCTGCGTACCTTCATCCGGCTGTGGTCACCCTTCGTCACACCCGCCAATCCCCGCCTGTTCTATGACATGACGATGAACAACGCGCAGGGCTTCACTGTAGACTCATTCTTCTCCAGTATCAATTCGCTGCGGCTGACCGACCTCAGCCGCCAGATTCACACGATCACGATCCCGGCGATGGGCATCTACGGTGCGAAAGACGTGATCGTCAGCCCGCACCAGATTGACGTGTTCCGGCACAGCCTGCCACAGGGTCGGGACGTCTGGATACCCCGCGCCGGGCACTTTCCGATGTGGGACACACCGGAGGAATTTAACCGCGCTTTCCGGGATTTCATGTCATTGTAAGTGTTGCACCCGCTCAGGCTGGCTTTTGCGGTAGTATAAGAGATAGCAATCTACCTGGTCTGCACAAAGGAAACGGCCCTTGCGCGGTGACTCGATCTCGGTAACCTGGACGCCTGATGTGGAAGACCGGCAGGCACGGACGCTCGTCAGCCTGCTCGAAGACATCTACACCGAGCTGCGCCAGCACCTCGGCACCCCCGGCCAGTTTGATCCGCTCCCTGAAATCAAGGTATTCGGGTCGTGGATGATCCCGGCGGCCCCGCAGACGGCTGCCTATGCCAATACGGACTGGTACCTGCAGCACAGCCTTGACCCGGCACGCAGGCATGTGGTCGCTTCGCGCTACCTGGAGGCCGTCCGGCTGGAGCCCTGGCAGACGTCCAGCCCGCACTTTGACCTGGCGATGACCGGCTACGACATCGTCGACGACCTGAGCAGCACCCCCGCGCCGGAGCGCATTCTCGGCTTTGCGGAGCCCGGACTGCTGTCTCTCGTGACGTATCGCCCTTTCCAGAGCATTTTCAACCCCGCGCAGCGCCAGTCCGCGCTGCAACGCACGATTGCCCACTACTTCGGGCGGCTGTTCGGCGCGCCGCTGGCCGCCCGCACCGATGCACAGGCCTACCACGGTGTGCATTACTGCCGGCACGTCTGTGCGCTGCGCCACGCCGAATCGCTTGAACAGGTGGTCATACTGGCCCAGGAGGAAAACCGTACCGGCCAGATCTTCTGTGAGCAGTGCCAGAAAGACCTCGTCTCCCTGCTGACGACCTATCACCTCGGCGCGAACTGAGCCGTCGCGCCTCTCGCTCTCCCCTCACACCATGAATACCCTCATCCCGCTCATTCTTACACTGGCAGCCGTGCTGGCAGCCATGCTGACCCTGCTGCTGGCTTGCGTGTGGCTGGTTTCTGGCCGGGTGCTGGCAAAAAAGACGCCGGACCCCGCCTGCACGCCGCGCGATCTCGGCCTGCCCGCTGAGGCAGTGTCCTTTTCTTCACGGGATGGATTGAGGCTATCGGGGTGGTACACGCGTGGTGGCCCCGGCACGGTGATGCGCCCGGTGGTGGTATTCTGCCCGGGGCTGTTCGGCAGCCTGGACGGAGATACGGAAATGGTGCCGGTGTTCACTTCTGCGGGCCTGGACGTGCTTCAGTTCGACTGGCGGGCCCATGGAGGAAGTGCGGGCACACGCTGTACCCTTGGCCTGGAAGAGATCGATGACTTGCTGGGTGCGCTTGACTATCTTGAAGGGCGCGGCATGAGT
>JADZAD010000290.1 GCA_020852775.1 Anaerolineae bacterium | reverse complement strand
CTGAGAATACCGATCACCCGCCCCCGGGAATGCATCGGTACCAGCACTTGTGCCTGAATCCCTTCTTCCTGAAACGCTGGAAACTTGATGCGTGGATCGTGCGAGACCTCACCGGTGACGATGATCTCGTTCTGCTCAATGGCCTGCCACGCCAGCCCCACGCCATGCTGCATCCGCATCCCCATTTTGACGAAGTCGCGCTTCCAGCCGCGCTGGGCACGCAGCACAAGATCGCCGTTATGTAGATCGATCAGGCTGATCCCCGCCGCCTCGACGTTGATCACATCCAGTACCGCTGCCAGTACCGTCTCAAGAGTCAGGTCGAGATCGAGAGACTGATTGACCATTGAGGCGACCGAGTTAACCGCAGACAGGTGCTCCATGCGGCGCCTGACCTCGCTCTTCAGATGGCGGTTCTGCTCCATCAGGCGCTCGTAGTCAGTCAGATCATTGACCGGATTGTGGGTCGGGGGGTCGGTATCCGCCATAGTGCTCTCCCTGCATTCTGGCTCCGCTCCCAGTGTATAGGCAATTGAAATTCTGCGATAGTCAGAGTTAAGACAAACAGGGCACTGTGTACAGTGCCCTGTCGATGGTCTGTCGTTGTGTTACCGGAATGTGCCTGTGAGGCGCTTCCCGCAGCCGTATCTGCTCGTTACGGTGTCACCACGGGCAGGCTGCTGAAGCGCACGCTGGCCTGCAGATAGCGCGTACTGGCCCAGCCCTCAACGCCGCTCGCCAGTTGCACCTTCACCCAGCTTGAGTCAGCAAGCCGCCCCAGCAGGATCATAGTATTGCCCTGATTGAGCGTCGCCAGCACAGCAGCAAGGCTGTTCGGCGCGGCCCGCACGTTCAGCGAGCCGGTGTCTACCACGGCATAAGGCGTGGCTGACGTGCCGATGACGGGCAGATTGCTGAAGACAGTCGCATTATAGGAGAGGAACACGGCTGAGGCCCATCCCTCTGCTCCACTGGTGGCGCGCACCCGCACCCAAGCTGCGTCAGCAGTCCGCGCCAACATCGTCACCGGCGAGTTCAGGCCGAGCACCTCTATCACGAAGGCGCCGAAACCCGGCTCATTACGCAGATTCAACGCCTCCGAGACCACAATCGCGGTGGGATCAGGCGCGACGACCGCCGGGCTGAACGGGGCGGCTGGCACCCCCGCCGGAGCGGTGGCATCCACCGTGCCGAGCGGAAGCGACGAAATGCGCACGTTCGCAGAGATCAGGCTGGCCGCGATCCAGCCGGTCGTGCCATCCGCCAGTTGCGCTTTGACCCAGCTAAACTGCGCGTTGCGCCCGACCAGTGCCAGCCCCGTCCCCTGCGGAATGACACGCACCACCGCATAGGCAGTGTTCGGGCCCGTGCGCAGGTTGGCGAACGAGGTCGTCACAACAGCCTGGGCCGTGACAGTGCTGGTTGTACCGGCTACCGGAGCCGGGACACCTGAAGGAGCCGGGACACCTGAAGGAGCCGAAGGGATCACCACAGTCGGGGCTGCTGCGAAGGGCACGCCGGTGTAATCCGTACCAGAGCTGAGATACAGGGTGCTGGCCCAGCCCTCGACGCCATTCGGCAGACGCAGCAGTACCCATGAGGCGTTGGCGTTCCGCCCGTAGACTGTAACCTCCACCCCGTTAGTGACGGTCGCCACGATAGGATACGACGCGCCTGGCCCGGCGCGCACATTCAGGAAGTCGGCGGTCACGTAGGCCGTCACCACCGGCGGCCCCACCTGGGGGGCACGGGCCGGGGCCGCCGCGTAACCGACCGCGGGGATGATCAGCGAGAATGCCAGCATGGCAAGGATCATCGCGCGGCTGAACCGTCTGTGCAGTAAAGCGTTCATCCGTACCCTCCTCAGTCACCCCATCAGGGTGCATCAACACAATGAACTCAGTATACATGAAGTGCCTGTGTTAAGGAAAAATGGTACTCATCTCCATTGATGTCCGCCCTTTTGCCCGCACCCCTTCCGTGCGTTACAATCTTCACAAGTTTCACAATCCACTGAAAGGTAATGGATTTCTCTCATGAAGCGACTGCTCGCTGCCCTGCTTATGGGGCTTATCCTTTTCCTTGCGGCGTGCGCCCCCGCCACCCCACAGGCCGCGGACGAAGTATCCGAAGCAACTGAATCCGCTCCCATCGCGGAGGCCACTGCGGAAGAGTCCGCCCCGGCGCCGGAGGGTTCGCTGAAGATCGCCCTGCTCCCGATCCTCGACTCCTTGCCCTACTACGTCGCTGCCCAGAATGGCTACTTTGAAGACGCCGGACTGACCGTCGAAGTGCTGCCCGTCGGCAGCGGCCTGGAGCGCGACCAGTTGATGCAGTCCGGCGAAATCGACGGGATGCTCAACGAGATGAGTTCCTCCGCCATCTTTAACCGGGAAGCCACGCAGGTGCAGGTTGTGATGACGGCGCGCAAGGCCTACGACGACGCGCCGCTGTTCCGTGTGCTGGCCGCGCCCGGCAGCGGGATCGCCAGCCCGGCTGACCTCGCCGGGGTGCCGATCGGCATCGGTGAGAACACGATCATCCAGTACATGACAGAGCGCGTGCTGCAGGCTGAAGGGCTGAGTGCCGAAGAGATCGTCGGGCAGAACGTCCCGGCCATCCCGGAGCGCTTCCAACTGCTGATGCAGGGGCAGCTTCAGGCCGCTACCCTGCCAGACCCGCTGGCGCAGAGCGCGATCGAACAGGGTGCGGTGCTGGTGATCGACGACTCGGCGCACCCGGAGGTCGCGGTGAGCGTGCTCACCTTCAGCAGCGCCTCACTGGAGAGCAAGCCGCAGGCGGTACGCGCCTTCCTCGCGGCGTGGTCGCGGGCCGCCGAGGACATCAACGCCGACCCGGAGGCTTACCG
>JADZAD010000289.1 GCA_020852775.1 Anaerolineae bacterium | reverse complement strand
GGTAGACATCGTTCCAAGTGCGGTGAGCGACATCCGTGGCAGTATTGTGATCTACGTGCGTAGCGTCCTGGAACCGGGAGCAACCAGCCGAATGCAGGCTCTCTACGCAGACAAACAGGTAGAAGCAGATGCCATTGCACTGGATGATTACTGTGACGAGCAGGGGATCGACAGCGTCGATCTTGTCCAGATGGATATTGAGGGCGGCGAGATCTTCGCCATAGAGGGGATGCGGCGCGGGCTGGAGCAGGGGCGTTATAAAGCGATTATGCTGGAACTGCACGCGGGTAAAGTCCCACCCGGCCGCCTTGAGGCGCTGCTTGACCTGCTGCGCGTGTCAGGGCTCACCGTCTATGAGTTCAGCGACACGTCAGTCCTGCCACTGGCTGAAGGCATGCCAGAGAGCAGCAACTATGTGATGGCGCTTTCTGCGGATACTATCGCTGCGATCGCACCGGACGGTCGCATTGAGGCTCTCGACATCCCGCGGGTGTTCTGAGTGTAACCTGATCAGGAGTACGGTTGTATGTCCATTCCACGCCTGATTGACAGCCAGACCGAACGCACCACCGCCGCAACCGACCTGCTGCTGGGCCTGCTGGCGCTGGTGGGCACGTGGATGCTGCTCAGTACCGGAGGGGCCGCCCCCTACCGGGCCGGGGTGTGGGCCGGGGCGCTGGGGTGCCTGGCGCTGGCCTCGCTGCTGGGGGTCGCCGCGCACGGCTTCCAGATGTCCGAGCGGACGAACCGTGCGATCTGGAAGCCACTCAACCTGTCGCTCGGGCTGGCGATTGCCTTCTTCGTCGTCGGCGTGGTGCTCGACCTGTGGGGCGCTGGCCCGGCCCTGATCGTGTTGTGGGTGATGGTCGGAGCGGCGCTGGCGTTCTTTCTGATTACGGTTTTTATCCCGAACACGTTTCTCGTATTTATCGCCTATGAGGCGCTGGCGATGCTGTTCGCGCTGGCCGGTTACCTCGTCCTTGCCATCCGCGGGGCGCTGCCAGGGGCGGCGCTGATCGCCGCCGGGGTGCTGGTCACGCTGATCGCGGCGGCCATCCAGGCCACCGGCAAGGTGCGGCTGCATCTGCTCTGGGCGTTCGACCACAACGTCATATTCCATATCGTACAGATGATCGGCGTCGTGCTGCTCGTGCTCGGCGTGCGCGCCGGCCTGATTTGGTAGCACAGCCTGAATTCAATGAGGAGCGACCATGAATACGCTGTACTTTGTCCGCCTGTTCGATTACACCTACTGGGCGCACCGCCGCCTGTGGCACTGCGTGATGCAGCTCTCCGCCGAGCAGTTCAGCCGCCCGTCGAGCTACTCGATTGGCTCCGTGCACCAACAGATAGTCCACACGCTGGGCGCGGAGGAAGTCTGGCTCCCGCGCATACACGGCACTTCACCCAGCAGTTTCCCGCAGCCCGCAGACCTGCCCACGCGCACCGATATCCGTCTACGCTGGGACGCCATTGAGAAGGATTGGCGGCGCTACCTTGACCGGCTGGAGGACACCGACCTCGAAAAGCCGGTCACCTTCCGCCTGATCAAAGACACGTCCGAGCGCACTGCCGTCCTGAGCGACATTCTCGGTCATGTGGCCAACCACAGCACCGATCACCGCGCCCAGATCCTGGCGCTGATTCATGCCCTCGGTGGGGAAACGGCCGAGCAGGATTTCATCATCTATTCGCGGGAGCACTCGCTCTTGTAGGAGCATGGATGCTATCGCTCCACAGCCTGCTGCTGTTCGCCGCCGCGTCCCTTTCGCTGCTGGTGCTGCCCGGCCCGGTAGTGCTCTACACCGTGGCGCGCAGCCTCTCACAGGGGCGACAGGCGGGGCTGGTCTCGGTGCTGGCCGCCGGAACCGGGGACATGTGTCACGCGCTGGCAGCGACAGCCGGGCTCTCCGCACTGCTGCTCTCGTCGCCACTGCTCTTCACCATCGTCAAGGCGCTGGGCGCGGGTTACCTGTTCTTTATCGGCCTGCGAACGCTCTTCGCCCACGACGCGGCAGGGACGACCAGCGCAGAACCATCCCGCCAGCCCCTGTGGAGCGTGTTCCGGCAAGGTGTGGCGGTCGCTGTACTCAACCCGAAGACGGCGCTGTTCTTCATCGCCTTTCTGCCGCAGTTCGTTGAGCCAGGCCGGGGCACCCCTGCCCTGCAGATCAGCCTCCTCGGCGTGACGTTTGTGCTGCTCGGCGTGTGTACGAACTCGATCTATGCGCTGGCGTCGGGCGGGCTGGGGGCATTGCTGGCCCGCCGACCGGGCCTGTCAAGGGGCAGCCGTTACGCAGCAGGCGGAGTGTATATCACGCTGGGTGTGCTGGCCGCACTGACCGGGGCCACGCCTACCGCGTGACCAGCAGGCAGGAGTGCATTATAATGATCGTGATCGCTGCTGTAACACGGTGGTGATCTGTGGTCGTCCGCTCATCGATTGGCTTCCATCAGGATAAGGAGAACATCGTCATGGCTCGCATCGTCAGAGGCGCGCTCGTCCAGGCGACATGGACGGGTGACAAAGAGAGCATGATCCAGAAACACATCGAGTATACGCGCAAGGCCGCTGGCGAGGGCGCGCAGGTGATGTGCTACCAGGAGCTATTCTACGGGCCGTATTTCTGCCAGGTGCAGGATGCGCAGTTCTACGAATATGCCGAGGCGATGCCGAACGGCCCAACGGTCGAACGCTTCCAGAAACTCGCGCAGGAACTCCACATGGTGCTGGTCGTCCCGATGTACGAGGTCGAGGGGACGGGCGTGTATTACAATACCGCCGCCGTGATCGACGCGGACGGCAGCTACCTCGGCAAGTACCGCAAGACCCACCTGCCCCACCTGCATGGCTTCTGGGAGAAGTTCTACTTCCGCCCCGGCAACCTCGGTTACCCGGTCTTCGATACCGCCATTGGCAAGGTCGGCGTGTACATCTGCTATGATCGCCACTTCCCCGAAGGTGCGCGCTGCCTCGGCCTGAACGGAGCGGAGATTGTCTTCAACCCCTCCGCCACCTCGCGCGGGTTGTCCCAACACCTGTGGCGCATCGAGCAGACCAGCCACGCCATCGCCAACGGCTACTTCGTCGGCACGATCAACCGTGTCGGCGTGGAGCCGCTCGGTGACGACGACTTCTACGGGCAGAGCTACTTCTGCACCCCGCGCGGTGAGTTCGTCGGTGATGTAGGCGACCCGTTCAAGGAAGAACTGCTCGTGCGTGATCTTAACTTCGACCTGATCAAGGAAGTGCGCGACACCTGGCAGTTCTACCGCGACCGCCGCCCGGATATGTACGAGGCAATCGTCAAGCCATAAACCTGCTGGTGAACGGGGCGCTGTCAATCGAGGGCAGCGCCCTGCTGATTCTGACCATCAACTGCCGCGGAGAGACGCGCCATGTGCGCGGGAGGGATTCAGCCTATGGGGACGCTGTTCAGGAATGGCACTCTGGTCACCGCCAGCGACATGTTTCAGGCCGATCTGCTGGTCGAGGGGGAGACGATCGCGCTGATCGTACGCAATCTACCGTCGGCAGGCCACGAGGTGGTGGACTGCACCGGGAAGTACCTGATGCCGGGCGGCATCGACGTGCATACCCATCTCGACCTGCCTTTTGGCGGCACCTACAGCAACGACGACTTTGAGACCGGGCACATCGCCGCGGCCTGCGGTGGCACGACGATGCACATCGACTTCGTGATCCAGCCGATCGGCGGGACCTTCTTCGACGGCCTGCGAACATGGCGCAAAAAGGCCGGGAAGGCCTGCGTGGACTACGGCTTCCATCTCGCCGTCACCGATCTGCGCCCGGAACTGATGGCGGACATCCCGAAGCTGGTGGACGAAGGCGTCACCAGCCTGAAGCTCTTCATGGCCTACAAGAACGTGTTCATGGTCGATGACGACACGCTTTACCGCACGATGCAGGTCGCGGCGGAGCACGGCATGATCGTCATGGTACACGCCGAGAATGGTGACGTTGAGGCACTGCTTACTCCTAAGCTGCTCGCCGAGGGTAAGACCGACCCGGTCTATCACGCTTCTTCACGCCCACCGGAGATCGAGGGTGAGGCGACCAACCGTGCGGTGGTAATGGCCGGCATGACCGGCTGCCGCCTGTACGTGGTACACATGACCTGCGAGGAATCGATCCAGGCACTGGCGCGCGGACGGGCACTCGGATACCCGGTCATGGGCGAGACCTGCACACAGTACTTCCATGTCACGGTGGATGAGCATCTCGGCGCACCAGGGTTCGAGGGTGCCAAATTCGTGTGCTCACCGCCGGTACGGACGCCGCACGACCATGAAGTGCTGTGGAGTGCGGTACGGGACGGCACGCTGGCAGTCGTCAGCACCGACCACTGTTCGTTCTGGTATGACGGCGGTCACGGCCCGTGGCAGGAGTGGGCCGCCAGCCACCCGGACGGCGACTGGCATCTCTTCGAGCAGACGCCCGGCAACCGCCGCCCCGGCAAGGAACTGGGTAAGGGCAACTTTGCGAAGATTCCAAACGGGCTGCCCGGCATCGAAGACCGCATGATGGTGGGCTGGCACCTCGGCGTGAACAGCGGGCGCATCAGCCCAAGCCGCTTCGTCGAGCTGCACTGCACCAACCCGGCGAAAATCTTCGGCATGTACCCGCAGAAAGGCACGCTGGCCATCGGCGCGGAGGCCGACATCGTGGTCTGGGATCCGCGGAAGGAACATACCCTCAGCGCGCAGACACACCACATGCACGTTGATTACAACATCTACGAGGGGATGCGCGTCACCGGCGCGCCGGAGCAGGTCTACCTGCGTGGGCGGCGCGTCGTCGAGGGTGGCGACTGGATCGGCGAAAAGGGCAAGGGCCGCTTCGTGCACCGCACGCCGCACGGCGCAATTCTGTAGCCATTAATCTGCCCTGCCTATGCCGCGAGGCCGCCCTGAGCGGCCTCGTCTGATTCCAGGCGCCGGTCTCCATCCATTCAGCCGATTTGCCGGGGCGATAGTATACTAGCGAGGGATAGATACGTGTATTCGTGTACCGGTCTGTGTATCGTCAAGAGGAACCGCTATGTTTATCTCCGACCAACCTATCGCTGATGACGGAGAAGACCTCCTCGGTGTGGCCGCCTTCGCGCACACCATCGGTGAGGCAATCGTCCGCTATGAGGCCGTAAGCGGCCTGGTCTTCGGGCTGTTCGGTAAGTGGGGCTCCGGTAAGACTTCGATCCTGAACCTGACGCTGCGGCATATTGAGCGATTGATGAGCACAGTGCCACAGAAGCTGATCGTGATCCGCTTTGACCCGTGGATGTTCTCCGGGCAGGATCAGCTTTTTCTTCAGTTCTTCGAGCAGCTCGCCACGCAGCTCAGCGCCCAGGGCGACGGATTTCAGGAGATCAGCCGGCAGATGCGGCGCTACGGTCGCCTGTTCGCCCAGTCGTATGTTCCCAGCGACCCCGGCAGTGAGCGCCAGCCCCGCAGCGTGCCGCATGAAGCCGAGGTGGATATCAGCAGCCTCAAGCAGGACCTGACCCTGCGCCTGCGTTCCCGTGCCCAGAAGATCGTGATCGTGATTGACGATGTTGACCGCCTGAGCGATGACGAAATCCGGCAGGTGCTGCAGATCGTCAAGTCCGCCGCGAACTTCCCGTATGTGGTCTACCTGCTCGCCTTCGACGAGGAGATCGTTTCGGCGGCGCTGTCGCGGACGTACAACGGGCGCGGCACCGAGTATCTTGAGAAGGTGATCCAGGTCGGGTTCCGTGTCCCCGCCGTCTCGGAGGTCAAGCTCTACCGCATCCTCTCCAGCCACCTGGAGCGGCTGGTCGATCAGTTCCCCCGGGGCCGCTGGGACGAGGGTTACTGGAACAGTGTTTACCGCTCATTCTTCCAGCTATTCACCAGTGTGCGCGATATTAACCGCTACCTGAACACGACCCAGTTCTACGTTGGCCTGCTCTCAGAGGAGACCAACCCGATCGACTTCTTCCTCATCATGGCGCTGCACGTCTTCTCCCCTGAGCTCTACGCCTACATTCGTGATAACCGCCGCTACTTCGTGGATCGGGCGTTTGACAACCCGCTGATCGCGAACGAACGCGACCGCGCGCGTTTCCGCGAAGTACACGCGCAGGCCCTCTCGCATAAGACCCGGCTGCGCAAAGGCCAACTACGCGAAGTGCTGGAGAACCTCTTTCCGATCGTGCGGGACATCGCCGAGAACGTCTCAGTGGACACATCTCGCGGGCAGCGCACATGGGGCACACAGAAGCGTATCTGCAGCGCCGATCATTTTGACACCTACTTCCGCCTGACGATCCCCGATGAGCGCATCGCTGACAGCGCCCTGCGCGCCCTGGTGGCCTCGGCGGATGACTTCAACCGGCTGACCACGGAACTGCAATACCTGATCCGGGATGGTGGGCGGG
>JADZAD010000288.1 GCA_020852775.1 Anaerolineae bacterium | reverse complement strand
ATTCGAGGTGCTCATTATTCGTACACTCCTTTGAGCCCACCGCTCAACTGAACCCAGCCGATCGCGTACAGCAGCAGGATGACAAAGATCACGATCGAAAAGGCCGCGCCGAAGGCATAGCGGCTGTTGCCGATTGCCGCAGTGAAGAGCGCCGTCACCAGAATATCCGTCTTCTCCTGCGGCCCGCCTTCGGTAATCAGGTAGATGACGTTGAACTGGTTGAATGTCCAGATCGCGCCCAGCGTCACCGCGGGCACTACGATGGGGCGCATCATCGGCATGGTGATCTGCCAGAACGACTGCCATTTGCTGGCACCGTCCAGTTCAGACGCCTCGTAAAACTCCCGCGGGATGCTCTGCAGGCCGCCGAGGAAGATCACCATCATGAACGGAATACCGAGCCAGACGTTCACGATAATCGCGGCGATCATCGCCCAGGGCTGCTCCCGCAGCCACGGCAGCGGGCCGAAACAGGTGCCCTGCACACAGATATCGCCCAGCGTGAACAACCCCGGAATGCCCCACTTTGACATCGTATCCAGCAGGACGTTGACGAACCCGAAGGACGAATGGAATTCCCCGCGCCATGCGAGCGCCACGATGACCTGTGGGATGGCCCACGGGATGATAAGCAGTGTCCGGTAGATGCCCTTGAGCGCCAGTTCGCGGTTCAGCAGCAGCGCCAGGATCATGCCTATCGTGACATGAAAGAATACGTTAATAACGGTCCAGAGAATCGTGCGCCCCAGCAGATTAGGGAACGTTGAAGCGGGTGTATAAAGCAGCGGCCCCCACTCCAGCTTGCCGGTCTCCGGGTTGCGGGTCACAAAGACACGCTGGAAGTTCTTGGCCAGGTAATCGAGGTTGAATTTGTCCGGGAACCACTCCAGGGTGCCGTTTCCGTTCACGTCGAGTTCACAGCGAGCCTGCATCTCCGGTGACACGGAGTAGCAGGGAAGCGTTGACAGCTTGGCATCAGACGCAGACAGCAGCACATCGTAAATAAACGGGTAGACCACAAACACGGTCAGGCCGACCACCGCCGGTGAGAGCAGCGCATAAGGCAGTGAGAACTGCCGGGGCACCAGGCTGAATACGCCAAAAAGCACGGCTTCCCCGATGAGCATGATCAGGACCGTGCGGCTCTGCTCGCCAAAGGCAGCCTGAATGATGGTGCCGGGTATGCGCCAGAGAGCCACGTCACGGCCCGCTACCAGGTAAAGCACAGCCAGGACGCTGACCACCATAAATATCGGATAGAGATAGAAACGCGACGGCTGCTTCTCGATGGTCACGTAGATGGCCACTTCAAGCAGCGCCGAGAGCGCCACGATGCCCAGCAGTGATGGCACCATCTGGGACAGGCTCGTGAGGATGATGCGGGTGCTCAGGCCGCCGTAGCCGCCTGTGGGCCGGGGGAGCTGCAGCACGAAGAAGGCAATCACCAGGACAAAGAGTGCGACCCCACCCAGGACAAGCCAGGTGCTCTCTACCTTCGGAATCTGAATGCGAGAACCAGTCCGCGTCTCTGTCGCCATGGCTTCCTCCTCGGGCGGTCTGCTGCGGCGTGAATGATACGGGAGGGTGCGGGCAAGTTGCCCGCACCCTCCGTACTCTTAGCTCTGACGGTTACTCCAGGTCAGCTACGCACTGATCCGCAGCGGCCTGTGCGGCGGCAGCGGCATCCTCAGGAGTGGCCGCGTCGCCCATCACCGCTTCGAGATTCGGGCGGATGCTGTCCCACACACAGCGCATTTCAGCCTGCGGCGGCATGCCGGTACCGGCAGCCATCTGCAGCGCGCTGCCCGACAGGATCGGGTCGGAGGTCACAGCTTCGTTTTCCAGCGCCTTAGCCATAGCGGGCAGGCGGGAGAACGGGACGTTCAGATCGATCTGATTCTGCTCTTCGGTGGCCAGATAGTTAGCGAACGCCACGACGACGTCGAGCTTGTCACCTTCAAGCGTGTTTGGCAGCATGATGAACTTGCCGCTGGTGTACGGGGCCGGGGTGCTGCCTCCCTCGGGGGTCGGGATCACCGCGACACCCAGGTCGTCACCCAACGCTTCACGGTATTCGCTCAGCGACCAGTCACCGTTGATGATGACCGCCACCTTGCCTTCCTTGAAGAGGGTGTTAGCGCAGTCGTAGTCGCATTCCTGCGGGACGATTTCCCAGGTGTACTTGAAGTCGTACACGAGCTGCAGCGCAGAGACCATGCCGGCGGTGTTGATCGTCGGAGTACGGCCGTCTTCACCGAGCACCGGGTTAGCGCCAAACGCGCCCCACCACGGAACCAGCCAGAAGGGCTCGTTCAGGTTATAGGCGAATGGCTGGATATCAGCGGGCAGTGAATCCTTCAGCGCGATCAGTTCTTCAACCGTCGCCGGAGGGGTCGCAACCAGGCTCTTGTTGTAGATCAGCATCAGGTGGTTGCCATTGCTGACCGGGATACCCCAGTGCTTGCCATCCACCTCAACCGCGCTCACCGCGCCAGGCACAAACACGCTCAGGTCGGTCAGTTCGTCAACAGGCTGGATCAGGCCAGCCGATGTGAAGGGGCCAGCATGGTCGTTGACTGTCCACATGAAGTCCGGGCCGGTGCCCGCGAGGGCCGCCGTCTGGAATTCAGTACGGAGGTTCTCGGTGTCGTAGTGAGTGACCTCCAGGGTTGAGCCCGGGGCATGCTCAGCGGCCCAGGCATCGAACTTGGCGACGATCGCCTCTTCCAGCGCAGGTTCGTCCTGGCTCCACATCACCAGGTTAACCGCCGCAGCCGGTGCTTCAGCCGCGGGGGCGCAGGCAGCCATCGTCATGCTGACCGCAAGGATCAGCAGAATCAGTGCCCATACAGATTTACGGTTGCTCATTCTTAACCTCTCCACTAGATGTTGAATTGATAATCCGGGCCGGCGCTGTATGGCTTACAGCCCCTTCCCCTGAACCCAAGCGATTATGGAAAGTCACCAGTACCCTCTTCATAAGGTTGCGGCTTTCAGCACTCTCCATTCCCGACCATTGCTATTGGTCGCACCAGCCTTACAGGTTTGTTCGCTCCCTGCGTTGCTGGTTCAATCTACCGGCCTGTTCGCGCACTCAGGTCCTGGCCCAGACTGTGGCGGAGTTTGCGAAGCAAGTCGTTCAGCGTATTCATTTCGCCCGGCGCCAGTGTGGACAGCCGCCGTTCAAGCGAACGCAGATGCGCGACCTGCGCCTGCTGGCGCAGTTGCGCGCCCAGTTCAGTCAGGACGACGTGCTGTGCGCGCCGGTCAGCCGGATCGTCGAGGCGTTTTGTCAGGCGATCCTGCTCCAGTTGATCCACTATCCGCGTAATCGTGCTCCGGGCCAGCAGCAACCGATCCGCAAGGGTAGCCAGGCGAATCCCCTGCACAGTGTTCAGGAGCATAAGTACCCTGAATTGCGAAGTGGTTATTCCGAACTCAGCAAGGTCGTTTCGATCGCCATCATCCAGCAGCACAAAGATGTCCTGCAGCAAGCGATACTGTTCCTGAATACTCTCCTGAGTGACCACTTCCACCACTACTGTTAAAGACATGCGAGAATACTTGCTTGCGGAATTGTTGCGTATGCGCTTATCATACGACAACTTAGTGACAATGTCAATCGCCTGTTGCTGCCTGCTAGGATGATGTATCTTATACGCCAGACTCGGTGGCAGGTACCGCAATACCTGCCCGGGTTTCCGCTCTGGCCTCCGGAGGCTCTGCTGACATGGATGAATTCATTTTCGGGCCAACCGCCTCTGACGCCCTCCGGATTCTGGAGCACCGCGTGCTGAATCTGGGGCTTCAGCACGCGGATCGCCGGCAGCCCCGGCGGCCCGGCCCGAACGATGCCGTGACAATCCGGGTAGTCGCCGGGAGCGGCACCCGCGTTGACTGTGTCACCTGCTATTACACGTTCGACGGCTCGAAGCCGGCCGGTTCACGCGGCCGGGCCACGAACGGGCAGGCTATTGATCTCCAGCGTGTGGAAACATGCTGGGATTCCCTCACCTGGGGGTATCAGAAACACTGGGAAGCAGCCATCCCCACCGCGCCTGAGGGTACGCTGGTGCGCTACATCATCAGCGGCTGGCAGGATGCCGGGGAAGAGGAACTGTTTGCAGACTGGCCGGATACCAGGCGGAGCATCAACCATGCCGTAATGGCACATTTCAACGGTGCTCCCTGGGAAGAGACGCTGTACAGCCATCCATCCGGGCTGACGGTCTTCAGCTACCGTGTCGGGCATGATACTCCCCCGGAATGGGCGCGTGACACGCTCATGTATCACCTGGTTGTAGATCGCTTCTATCCGGGCGACGGGCGCGGATGGCATCAGACCACCGATCCGGGGCAGCCGATGGGCGGCACACTCGATGGGGTAGCGGACAAGATAGGCTACCTCGCCGATCTGGGCATCGACAGCCTGTGGTTAAGCCCCGTATTTGAGTCCCCCTCCTATCACGGGTATAACGTGACCGATTATTATCGTGTCGCGGATCGGCTGGGAGGCGGCGCGGCGCTGCGCCGCCTCGTTGATGAGGCCCATCGCCGGGGGATCCGCGTCATCCTCGACCTCGTCTGCAATCATGTATCCGACCAGCACCCTCTATTTGTCAATGCTCGCGGCAGCCGCAGCAGCCCTTACCGCGACTGGTTCTACTTCCGCGATGACCTGCCGCATGGCTATCTGACCTTCTTCGATGTGGCTGCAATGCCGGAGATCAACCTCGGCCATCCGGGGGCACGCGCAATGATGCTGGATGT
>JADZAD010000287.1 GCA_020852775.1 Anaerolineae bacterium | reverse complement strand
GGCAGAAACCGTGATCATCGAGGTGACCGCGACCGATCAGCCCGTCTCCGACTGGGGCAACCTCGCCTCGGACAGAATGACCGCGCACGTCGAAGCCAGCTTTGCCATGCAGAACCAGGGGAGCGAGGCCGAATCCTTCGACGTATGGTTCCCGATCGGGTTGAATGACGGCTGGGGCGGTGTACAGGAAGTGAGCAACTTCCGCGCCTGGGTCAACGGGGAAGAAGCACCGACCGGGCGTATGGAGACGACCAACGAATTCGAGCAGCGCCTCCCCTGGGCGACGTGGCCCGCTTCCTTCCCGCCCGGTGAGCCGGTCGATCTGCGCGTGAGCTACGACTTCCGCCCGACCGGTTACGCCCCGTATGGTGACTTTGAGTACATCCTGGAGACTGGCGCGGGCTGGTACGGACCGATCGGTGAGGGCACGATCGTCGTGCGCCTGCCGTATGAGGTCTCCGAGTACACCGTGCCCGGCAGCCACATGGTCTATCCGTCAAGCCCCGCCAGAGATCAGTTCATCGTCTCAGGGAACGAGATGACCTGGCATTTCAGCGAACTCGAGCCGATCGCTGAGAACAACGTCCGATTCGTCGCCATGATCCCACAGGTCTGGGAGCACATCATGGCGGCAGAAGACGCCGTGCGTGCCAATCCGAAGTCCGCCACGGCATTGCGCGATCTGGCGCAGGCGCGTGAAGCCGGGCTGGAGTTCAAGTACGAGCTGGTCTGCTGCCAACCGCTCGCAGATCTTACTATCGACGCCTACCGCCGCGCCGTCGCCCTCGCACCGGACGACCCCGACGTGGTCGCCGCGTACGTCACCTACCTGTCGGGGTTGTGGTTCCCTTACGCCGGGTCAACCGAAGGTATGCCGGAGGACTTCCTGCCGATGCTCGCGCGCGGACTGATGCTGGCCCCGGAGAACGAAGAGCTGCTCCTGCTCAAGGGCCTGATGGACGAAATGAACGTCACCCTGCCGGAGCCGGCTGCCCCTATCGCACCGCCCGGTGACCCGCTGATGGCTTCAACCAGAGCGGCCACGCCTGTACCGGCGCCAACGCTGACCACCGTCCCCACACTGACGCCTGCCCCTTCAGCCGCCGCGGAAGTGGGTGTGGCGGATAAGCATTCACCGCTGCCCTTCTGCCCCGCACCGGGGCTGCTGCTCTTGCCGCTGGGGGCGCTGATCACTCGGAGACGAACACCCCTTTAGCCGACAAATTGCGCGTTTATGGGTTCTGTAATACAACTGGACATAAATTATCTAATTAACAGGTATAAGAGGGCAACATGGATCCCAGTGTGTTGTTGGCGGGCAGCGGTATTGCGCTCAGTCTGGTGGTGACGATCATCACGATCCTCTGCACCACCGTTCCGGTGATCGCCATCTTTGGCGGTATTGGCTACATGCTGGTGAAGCGCAGCAGGCAGCGCAGCCAGGCGCTGGCCTCCAGCCAGACCTGGATGACGGCCACCGGGCTGGTGATCAAATCCCGCGTGGAGGTCTCCGGCGGTGACACGGCGAGCGTCTCTCCGAAGGTGGTCTACACCTACGAGGTGGATGGTAAGCTCTACGAGAACAGTGTCGTGCGGGCGGGCGACCAGTTCATGGCGATCCGCCGCTCCGGGGACGCCTACAACATCATCGATCGCTACCCGGAAGGCAAGACGGTAACGGTCTATTACAATCCGCAGAACCCGCAGGACTCCGCGCTGGAAAGGTAGCCTCACTCCGTCACGGAGGGGCAGGTGCTGATGTACCTGCCCTTTATTGATTCTGGTGCGCGAAGGTGTGAAAGCATGTATCATCTGGCAGTTCTGAAACGGTTCCCATTATCCTCATCACCTGTGAAACCTTATGAGAAAAGCCTCTTTCACTGACAAACTCCGTTACCAGTTCGACAACACGATGTCCGCCGGGCCAATCGCGCTGATTGGCTGGCTCTCCCTGCTGACACTCACCCTCGTCGTCGCGGTCGCGCTGGTGGTGGTCGCAACCGGGGTGGGGCCCCAGGCAGAGGACGGGAGCCGCCTGCCCTTTGGCCAGATGGTCTGGTTCAGCCTGATGCACGCCGTGGACGCCGGGGCACTGGGGGCTGACGGCGGAAACCCGTGGTTCCTTGGGGCGATGACCGTCGCCACGCTGGGCGGCATCTTCATCTTCAGTACGCTAATCGGTATCCTCACCAGTGGGATCGAAAGCAAACTGGATGAGCTGCGCAAGGGGCGCTCGTTCGTCGTCGAGAGCAATCATACGATCATCCTCGGCTGGTCAACACAGGTGTTTCCGATCATCTCAGAACTGGTGATCGCCAATCAGAACCGCCCGCGGGCCTGCATCGTCGTCATGGCAGAAGTTGACAAGGTCATGATGGAAGACGAGATCCGCGCGCGCATCCCGGATACCGGGAAGACGCGCATCGTCTGCCGGACAGGCAGCCCGATCGACCTGAACGACCTCGAGATGGTGAACCCGGGTGCAGCGCGCTCGATCATTATCCTGTCCAACGAACTCGGTGATCCTGACTCACAGGTAATCAAGACGATCCTCGCCCTGACCAACAGCCCCGATCGCCGCCCGGAACCCTACCACATCGTGGCGGAGATCCGTGACTGGGCTAACCTCGAAGTAGCGAAGATGGTCGCCGGGGACGAGGCACAACTGGTGCTGGTTGAGGACCTGATATCGCGCATTGCTGTACAGACCTGCCGCCAGTCCGGGCTCTCGATCGTCTACAATGAATTGCTCGACTTCGGCGGGGACGAAATCTACTTCAAACATGAACCCGAACTGGTCGGGAAGTCTGTTGGTGATGCCTTGCTGGCTTACGAGGACTCGACGGTGATCGGCCTGCAGCACAGGAACGGCATGGTCACGCTGCTGCCTCCGCTGGACAGCCGTATTGAGAGCGGAGACACGATCATCGCCATTTCCGAAGACGATGACACGATCCGGCTCTCCGGAAGCACCCCTCTGATTGATGCCGACGCGATCCAGCAGCTATCCGCCGCCCCGGCGCGTCCGGAGCGCACCTTGATCCTCGGCTGGAACCGGCGCGCAACGACGATTATCAACGAACTCGACAACTACGTGGCGCCCGGTTCGGAGGTGCTCGTGGTGACGGACGCCGTCCTGGTCGAGAGTGCGATTACGGAACACTGCCCCGACCTCGCAAACCTGAATGTCAGCGTACAGGACAGCCGCACCACCGATCGGCGTGTCCTGGATGCCCTTGACGTGACATCCTATGACCACGTGATTACGTTGAGCAGTTCTGACGTGATGACCCCGCAGGAGGCAGACGCTCTGACCCTGATCACCCTGCTGCACCTGCGGGATATCGGCGATAAGACCGGGCGTGACCTGTCGATCGTCAGTGAGATGCTTGACCTGCGCAACCGCGAACTGGCGGAGGTCACCCGCGCAGACGACTTTATCGTCAGCGACCGGCTGATCAGCCTGCTATTGTCACAGGTTTCAGAGAACCGGAGTCTGATGGCGGTGTTTGACGACCTGTTTGACCCGGAGGGCGCGGAGATCTATCTCAAGCCAGCAACGGATTATGTCAGGCCTGGCCAGCCGGTGAGCTTCTACACCCTTGTCGAGGCGGCCCGGAGGCGCGGCGAGATCGCCATCGGCTACCGTCAGGCAGCTACCAGCACAGACGCCAGCCGTTCTTACGGGGTAGTGGTCAATCCGGAAAAGTCCGCCCGCGTAAGCTTCACAGCGGAGGATCGGATCATCGTGCTGGCCGAAGCCTGATGAAGGCGAGGCCGGTTTTGGTTCCACCCGCACGGGCGCTATACTCACCCCCTGCGAGTCAAACGGGGTGAGTATGGAGATTGCCCTCCAGATTGCGATGTTCGCCGCGGCAGGGTTCCTCGCCCAGATCATTGATGGGGCACTGGGGATGGCCTACGGCGTCAGTTCAACCACATTTCTGCTGGCGCTGGGCGTTCCGCCGGCGGCAGCCAGCGCCAGCGTACATGCCGCAGAGGTCATCACCACAGGGGTTTCGGGGCTGTCGCATCTGCGGCTGGGGAACGTCAAGCGGCGGCTGGCGCTGCGCCTGCTTGTACCAGGTGTGGCGGGGGCGGTGGTTGGCGCATATATCCTGACACGTATCCCCGGGGAGGTCATCCGTCCGTTCATCGCTGCGTATCTCGCGATTATGGGGATCGTGATCCTGGCCAAGGCAATCCAGGGGGTCCGGCATATCGACCACGAACTACCCGATTGGGAGATCATCCCGCTGGGGG
>JADZAD010000286.1 GCA_020852775.1 Anaerolineae bacterium | reverse complement strand
CGGTCTCGATACAAGGTACTGAGCGCGGGGGTGAGCACTCACTACGCTCACCCCCATATTCGTTACAGGAGATTACTCCGCCGCGGCCTCACCGCCGGCTTCCGCTTCTGCCGTCCCCAGTCTCGGTACCATCATCTCAATCATCAGCAGGTTATGTTCGCCTGCCATGCGGACGAGGTCAAGCAGTTTGTTGGAGGTTGCCATCTCCTCCATCTGCTCATTGATGAACCACTGGAGGAAATGGCTGGTGATGTGGTCTTTGTCTTCTGCGGCGAAGTTCGCCATCTCATAGAACTTCTCAGTGACGTGTTCCTCCTGCGAGACAAACAGCTTCATCAGTTCCTCGGTGGACTGGAAGCTCGCCTGTGGCGCAGGGATCGCCGGGATAACCGCCAGCGCACCTCGTTCGAGCAGGTACTTGAACAGCTTGAGGCCGTGCATCTTCTCTTCTTCAGCCTGCGCGTAGAAGAACGCGGCGAGGTTGTCCAGGCTGCGGCTCTCGAAATAGGCTGCCATCGCCAGGTACTGGTGGTGGGCGAAGAGTTCCAGCCCAACTTCTGCGTTGATGGCATTGACCAGACGGTCACTGACTCGCATACAATCCTCCCTGTTCTATGCTGTACCGAGAATAGAACCTGCGTATAGATTCAGTATAGCAGCAAATCACTGGCAGTAGCACAGGCTGGCAGCCTGCAGAGGGATATAATCTATTGTGGATGTGTTCTGCCTACCGCAGCCCGGAGGGGCTTACAATGAAATACCCTGAAACCGTTTCTCTACGCCTGCTGGTAATCAGCCTTCTGGTCGTTATACTTGCCGCCTGCAGCAACCGTGACCTCTCATCCAATTTCGATGTCGGCCCGACGGCCACTCCGGTGCCGCTGCCAGAGGTGGTTGAACCCTGCTATACCGTAACTGACCTCAACCCGATCGAGGATGCCTATGCCGCGTTCGAAGGCCGCTATACGCTGCCTGCGGTGATCGCAGAGAACGCCCCCGGCGAAGCCCTGAGCGACCTCCAGGTCATGCGGGTCTCCGGTGATGCAATCAATATCCGCGCGGTGGTGGTTGACCTGCGCGAACGGACATTCCCGCTTTGCGCGGAACCTGCCCGGCAGGCGCTTCTGGCCTACATGGATGCGGCCCTGCTACCTTATGAGACCGCCATGCGCGGAGAGACCGAGCAGGCGCTGGCTGAGATGCAGGCAGCGGATGCGCTGCGACAGGCCTATCTGGATGCGCTTGCGGCCCAGTCCCCGCCGGCCCCCTAGCTCTGCCCGGTACGAGGGTACTTGCGCGTGTGGGCGGAATCTGGCGTATAATGGCTTATCAGCATATAAGGGTGTACGCACAAGCGCCAGAAGGAGCTCATCGTGTATAATTACCCACTCAGTCTGTCCTTTAAGATTGTTGCTCTCGCCCCGCAGCTTTCCGTGACAGATGCGTCCGGACAGGAAGTACTGTACGTCAAGCAGAAGTTATTCAAGCTCAAGGAAGCTATCGGTATCTTTTCCGATCGGTCACAGACGCGGCATTTGTACGCGATCAACGCCGATCGCATTATCGATTTTTCCGCGAAGTATCACTTTACTGACTCTGTCAGCGGCCAGCCACTGGGCGCCATCAAGCGCCAGGGTATGCGCTCGATCTTCAAGGCCGAGTACAACGTCTTCGATGCCAACGATATCGAACGCCTGATCATCAAGGAAGATAACGGCTGGATCCGCGTGGCAGACGCGGTGCTTGGCGAGATCCCGATCGTTGGTATGTTCTCCGGGTACCTGTTCCACCCCAGCTACACGATGTCCACCCTTAACGGGCAGGGAGTCATGCGCCTGACCAAGGAGCCGGCCTTCTTCGAGGGTAAGTTCCGCCTTGAGAAACTGGTTGACGGCTTTGGTGACGCCGAAGAGAAGGCGATGGTCCTGAGCTACCTGCTGATGGTGCTGCTGGAGCGTTCGCGCGGGTAGGCTCCGGCCAGCCTTACGCAACTGATCGCAGGCAGGCGGACGGGCACTTCACCCGTCCGCCTGTGTTATGATCGGGAGGGTCACGGAGAGAAGCCCAATGAACCATGCCACCCGCTACCCCATCCCCGCAGAGACGACCCGCATCGAGACCCGTGTGGTGAACTCGCGCTTCATCGCCACTATCACTGAGGCGCGTACCGCCGAGGCTGCGCGTGCGTTTATCGACGAGTGCCGCGCTACCTTCCATGATGCGAGCCACAACGTCTATGCGTTCCGGGCTGGGTACGGCGCATCTGTCACGGAGGGGATGAGCGATGATGGAGAGCCTCCGGGAACAGCAGGGCGCCCCGCGCTGGCGGTCCTGCGTGGTGCGGATCTCGGTGATGTGGCGCTGGTGATCACGCGCTACTTTGGGGGGACGAAGCTGGGGACCGGCGGGCTGGTACGTGCCTATACCGAAGCGGCACAGGCGGCGCTGGCAGTTCTTCCGCGCGCGGAGCGTGTTGAGCGGCACGATGGGATATTGGCGGTGAGCTATGCCCTCTATGAGCGCGTTCGACTGCTGATCACAGCGCATCACGGCGAGGCGATCTCGGAGGACTTCGCAGGAGATATCACGCTGGGGGTGCGCTTCGCGGTGGAAGATATCCCCGGATATGAGGCGGCGCTGACGGCGCTCTCAAACGGGCAGATCGAGACCATCTGGCTGTAGGAAGCCCAATCTAATCCGCGGTCGGGGCGGGTAGTTCAAACCAGAAGGTGCTGCCCTGCTGCGGGGCGCTGATCACACCGAGGTCGCCGCCCAGCCGCGTAATGATGCGCTTCACAATCGAGAGCCCGATCCCCAGGCCCCCTGCCTGATCGGTCAGGCGCGAAAACAGCTTAAAAAGCTGGTGAGTCTGGTCAACGGAGATGCCAATCCCGTTGTCAATGATCTCGTAGCGCACCGTTTCCGGGTTGGCGGAAGCGCGGATTTCAATGCGCGGATCGGGGTTGGTCGCACCAATGTACTTGATCGCGTTCTCCACCAGGTTGGCGAAGACCTCCTCGATCCACGGCCCGTGGCCCATCACCGGGGGTAGTTCGCCGGCCAGAATCAGCGTGATGCCGCGGTCTCGCAGGCGATCAGAAAAACGCTGTCGCACCGATTCCAGCACGGGCGCGATCTCCACCGGCACAATCACGCTCTGCGCATTGCGCAGGGTAGCGAAGAGCAGCAGGTTATTGATCAGGTCGTTCATCTTACGTGCGAAGAGATCAATATTCTGGACACTGGAGCGCATGTCCTCATCCAGCGATTCTGCCTCCGAGAGCAGGAGGTCTGCATAGCCGATAATGATCTGCAGCGGGGCGCGCAGGTCGTGGGCAACGGTATGCCCGAAGGCATCCAACTCATTGTTCCGTTCGCGGAGGTCCTCGGCGCTGCGCTGCGCCGCCTCATAGATGCGTGCGTTACGGATTGCAATCGCGGCCTGGTCAGCCAGGGCGGATAGCCGGTGCGCCTGGTCTTCCGTAAAGGAGTGCGGCTGCAGGCTGTCAAGCATCAGAAAGCCCAACACCTCCCCGCGGGAGATAATCGGCGCGCCAAGGTTGGATTGAATCCACGGATCAGTGCGGCTGTCGCTGATCCAGTGCCCGTCATTGTTCACACTCGGCACCATCACTGGCTTGCCCGTTTCCTCCATCAGGCGCAGATTGGGCGTGTCAGTGACTTTCAGGCGGATAGCGTGCAGCATGGACGGGTCGATGCCATGCTCCTGATAGCCGAGGCTGCGCGCGACCTGTGCGTAGCCATATTCATCCACGAGCATGATATTGGCGATCGAATGGTGCACTACCCGCTCGACATTGACGAGTATTCGCTGGAGCACTTCGCTCAGTTCCAGTGTGCTGTTGAGCGTGGCGGCGGTGTCACGCAGGGCCTCCGCAAGAATGCGCTGCTCGCGTTCCGCTTCCTCCGCGCGCTGGCGCTCGGCGATATCAGGGGCAATGCACAGCAGGCCATCCTCAAACGGGTAGACCCGCACGTCGAAGTCGCCGGGGATACCGCCGGGCAGGATATGCCCGGCGAGGGTGAACGCCATTGGATGCCTGCGTTCCATCACCTGTCTGAAGACGGTGTAGAGCTGTGTGCCGATGATCTCCGGATACACTTCGGTGACAGGCTTACCGATCAGTTCGTGCTGGTTGAGGCGGGTAAAACGCGAAGCTGCCTGGTTTGCGAAGGAGTAGCGCCAGTCCCGGTCGATAATGATGCAGATATCGGTGATGGCATCCAGCAGTTCACGGAAGCGCCCATCAGCAATGGCAAACGCAAGCTTCTGTATCCCGCTGTCTGGCAAAGGGGTAGGCTCAAGGGGAACAGATGATCGAGGCGACGGTGCCATCCAGCACTCCACTGGTTGCCGGCGCCAACCCCACAGCCGCCGGGCTGGCAATTCAGGTGGCGGATCCGGTAAGGCGCTGCAGCGGATGCCTGGCTGTGCGGCTCCGCCACGCGGGTATGTGCTTGCTGACCCCTTCCTCACCCCTGCATACAGTGTACTTTAATTGCAGAAAATGCGATAACGGGCACAAACAGGACACCGCCATTGTTGAGGGAATGCGAGCGGAGGCGCCGTGGCGCCTCCGCAGAAGGCCGGCAGAGCGATCAGAACGTACCCTTATACGAGCCACCATCCACACTGAGCATCAGCCCGGTCAGATATGAGGCGGCAGGTGAGCACAGGAACGCAGCAACGGTGGCGAACTCACGCGGGGTCGCCAGGCGGCGGAGCGCGGCCTGTTCAGCCTGCACAGCGTACTCTACCTCGATAGTGGTGTTATTGCGCCGCGCCCGGCTTTCCAGCAGATCATGGACGCGCTCGGTCTCCGTCCAGCCGGGCAGGATGCTGTTGAAGCGGATCCCCTCTGGCCCCAACTCCCCGGCCAGAGTCTTGATCATCCCGATGACCGTCATCCGCAGGCTGTTGCTCAGCACCAGGTTGGGAATGGGCTGCTTGGTCGAAACCGAAGTGATCGACAGCACCGAAGGGGCGGTGGATTCACGCAGGTGGGGCAGGGCGCTGCGGATCAGCCGGACGCTGCTCATGATCAGCAGGTCGATGGCCTCCAGCCACATCTCGTCGGTCAGATCCTCGAACTGGGCTGCCGCCGGGCCACCGCTGTTGGTGACAAGAATATCGAGCCCGCCGTACTCATCGACAACACGTTCGATCAGCACATCAATGTCCGCCGCCCGGCGCACATCGGCGGCGACCCCCAGTGCGGAATGGCCCGTCTCAGCCCGGATCGCGTCCGCGGCGGCGGTGATATGTGCCTCATCACGTGAGCAGATTACTACGAGAGCCCCCTCACGTGAGAGTTCGAGGGCAGTGGCATACCCCAGGCCCTGGCTGGCCGCCGTTACCAGCGCCACCCGGTTCTTCAGTTGTAGGTCCACAGGTCACTTCCTCAGGAGCGGAAAGGCAGGTGATGGGAACAGGAAAGGCTGTCGGGCAAACATGGCACGCCTCTTTTCTATTGTATCACCCTCCGTCAACCTCCCTGCTGCTGCCCGCCCGGCAAACGACCGCCGGGGTGTGTCATCCTCCCCGGCGGTTATCAGCGAACAAGGCCATGCGTGTATTCAGGCTGCTTGTCGCCGGTTCAGCAGCATCATGCCGCCGATCACGATCAGCACTACTGGCCAGAACATGTCCCAGTCAACATCAAACAGGGCGAAGGCAGCCACCAGCAGCATACCCACGCCAAGCACCAGGCGATTGCGAATCGGGCGGCTCACAAGGCCTTCACTCTTCTGCCATAGCATGGCGGCCTGGATCAGGGCGATCACGCCGATCGCAGCCGGGAAGATGAACCACCAGTTTTCGCCCATCCACGGCAGCGGAAAGATGCCGAAGTTCTGCAGCAGGAAGTAGGCCCCGGCCAGCACCAGCCCAATGCCAACCCATATACCGGGCCCGGTCAGCCCATGGTCGCTCTCTGACGGGCGTTCGTTCGGAGGAAGCGGACTATTCGGGTCACTCATAGCCATTCACCTCACTGAGTAGATTTGTATTCTGCTGTATTTCTACGCAGTACAGCCGGTCAGGGTTGCGCCTGCGCTTCACTGGCGTACAGCGACCAGCCGGAAGCCGAAGTGGCTGCTCCTGTCGAGTGGTGTGAAACTGCTGTAGCGGCAGGCCACCCCGCATGGCCCTGCGTCGCTGCCCCAGGCCGCGCCGCGCAGCGAGCGGCGCAGCATACTGCCGGTGTTCAGGCTGGCGGGCCGGTCATATTCGTTCAGGCACCATTCCAGCACATTGCCGATCAGATCGAGGGCGCCGCACGGGCTGGCCCCCGCCGGGTACATCCCGACCGCTGTTGAGCGGTTCAGCCCGCAGGCGAAGGTGTTTGCCCGCTCACCATCCCAGTCCGGGCCCCATGGAAAGACATGGGTAGTATCTCCGCTGGTAGCTGCCAACTGCCACTCCCATTCGGCAGGCAGGCGAAACAGCCAGCTTCCGCTGCCTGGGGCGAGGCCTTCAGCGTGGCCTGCGCCCAGGCGAGACGACAGCCAGCGGCAGAACGCCACCGCATCGTACCATGACATGTTCTCCGCGGGATGGTTGTCCTGGGCACGGTTCTGCTGGCCGGGGCGCACAGCCCGGTCACTGAGGCCCGCCCACCACTCGTCATTCGCATAGCCGTCGGGCACGTCGAGGAAAGCGCGGTACTGGGCGAACGTTACCGGGTAGCGCGCCACATGGAATGGGCCGCACTCAAAGTGCCCGGCGCCCTCCACGAGTTCGACTTCGCCGCCCTCAACCGGGAGCCAGTCGATATCCGGCAGGCCGTCCGGGCGCAGGCCGACGCCGGGGCGGGTATCACCGAGGAGAGCGAGCCGATCACCAGTCCGGGCGCGCTCTGCATGGGTTACCCCCGGCGCTGAGAGGCCTTCAATGCAGGCCCGGCGCTCGTGTACCCATTCTGCCTCGACGGCCTCCGGGTGATCGGCACAGTAGGCAAGTGCCGCATACACCTGCGCGAGCCGCAGCCCCAGCCGCACTGCGACCGCCTCGATCGTGGGCAGACGCCGCTGCCACAGGGCGACTTCCGCTGCACGGATGGCGGAACCCTGGATCAGGGGTGTGTGCACGAGGTCGGCCTGGCTGAGGTCAAGGTAGGGTTCCATCACGTTCTCCACGGGGCTGCTCTGCAGGTGGGAAGAGCTTCTCAAAGCGCCTGATTTCAATCAGGAAGCCGTTAGGGTCGCGCAGTTGGAACTGATAGACTCCACCCGCGCGATTCAGGGCGGGCGGCTGCACGATGCGGACGTGGTGCTTTTTCAGATGCGTGTACCAGCCGTCCACGTCAGGGGAAACAAGGGCGAAGATCGAGTTATCAGGCGGGGCGAGAGGGATATTGACATGCTCACTGAAACCGAGGAAGGCTGTCTCCGTGATCTGCCAGATGCGCGTATCCCGCGCACGGTGGACTTCACGCAGGCCGAGCACCTCACCATAGAAACGCGCAGTGCGCTCGATGTCGTAGGTGAAGTAGAAGGTAATCTGCTGGCCGACCGCGGGATGGGCCGCGGGTGGGCTTCCT
>JADZAD010000285.1 GCA_020852775.1 Anaerolineae bacterium | reverse complement strand
TGGCGAGGTCTACGCTGACGTTGCCGATCGTCGCCGTCAGGCCGATCACGTCCAGTTCCGGCGAGGCCAGCGCGAAGGCGATCGCCAGCGTGTCGTCGATGCCGGGGTCGGTGTCGATGATGATCTTGCGCGGGGACATGGTCTGCTCCTTCTTCTGAGGGGGTCTGCCCCCTACTCTAACACACCCTCCGGAGTGCGTCATGGGCTCAGGCGCGGCGGCAGATCACTGCTCCACCACCGGGCGCGGTTGGCGGGCCGCCAGCAGCACACCGAGCGCCGTCAGCGGGATCGCCGGGACAACCGCCGTCACACCGATCAGCCCGCCCATGCTCGCCGGGGAGAAGCCCCGCTCAGCCACGTCCGCCAGCCCGCAGGCGACCGTGCTGCCCGTCAGGCACTGCCCCGGCGAGCCACCTGGCAGGATGATGCGCAGCCATACCTCGATAACCGCCCCTGCCCGGTAGCTCGCTGTCACCTCCGGGCTGAACCCGGCGGGTTCAAAGGTCGTCAGATGGTAGAATTCAGCGGTCTGGTAGCCGACGACTGTAGCGATCAGCATCATAATCGCCGCCGTCAGCGCGATGCTGATCAGTCCGAAGCCCAGCAAGCAGGCCCGTGGCCAGCGCCGCACCAGTGCGCGGATTGGCGGCACGAACATCAGCGCAACAATACAGCCGCCAGGCACCAGTACCAGCAGCAGGATACCAGCCCACAGCAGGACTGTGTTCAGGCTCATCGGTTCCTCCGATCCGGCAAGGCCCACACCCCGATCTTTATCCTACAGCATGTTTCGCCACATGCCGTATCTTCACCCGCTCGTGCCGGTTGTGCTACACTAATCGAAGGATCGCCTACCCCACAGGAGCACCCGTGATCATCCAGATCTACGCGATCAAGACCGTCGAAGAAGCGTGGGCCGTCGCCGCCGCCGGCGTCGAGCACCTCGGCGTGGTTATCGGCGAATCCGGCAAGACGCCGGACGAGGTCAGCTTCGCCCGTGCCCGCGAGCTCTTCGCCGCGATCCCCGCGCCTCACGTCAAGATCGGGCTGACCGTCGAGACGGCAATCGAGCCGATCGTCGAGATGGCGCTGGCCACCCGCCCTGACGTCCTGCACCTCTCCGGCGAGATCCACGCCTTGCCCCCGGAGGGCGTCCGCACCCTGCGTGAGCGCCTGCCCGGCCTGCCGATCATGCAGGCAATCCCCGTTGGCGGTCTGGAGTCGGTCGAACTGGCGCGGGCCTATGCGCCCGTCTCGGATTACTTTCTGCTCGATACGCAGGGTGTAGGCGTGATCGGCGCGACCGGCGCGACGCACGACTGGCGCGTCAGCCGCGCGATCGTCGAGGCGGTGAGCATCCCTGTAATCCTCGCCGGGGGCCTCTCCGCGGAGAACGTCGCCGAGGCGATCCGGGCGGTACGCCCGTGGGGCGTGGACTCGAACTCGCATACTAACCTGCCGGACGGCTCATGGCGTAAAGACCCGGAGCGCGTCCGCCAGTTCGTGTCCGCGGCGCGTGCCGCGGAATAACCGGTCACACTCAGCAGGAATACCAGCGATGACACCGATCAGGCCTGTGGTCTTCTGTGGCGATTCCGCCGTCGATATGGTCGTCCGGCTGCCCGGCGCGCCGGGGCGGCCCGCCACGGAGATCACCCCCGAGCCCGAACTGGTTGCCGGAGGGGCCGTCGCCAACAGCGCGGCTGCTGCCGCGAAACTGGGCGTCAAATGCGCCTTTATGGGGTCCGTCGGCGCGGATGGCTACGGCGAGTTCCTGCGGCGTGACTTCGAGCAGCAGGGCGTCGACACTCACGATCTCGTCGTCGTACCGGGCGCGTTCACCCTGATGGTGATCTGCGTGGTTGACCGCACCGGCGAACGCTTCTTCGGAATCTACCCTGCGCACAACGCGGCGGGCATGCAACTGCGAGCGGAACAGATCAACGAGGCATCCATCCGCGAAAGCCTATGGCTGCACGTGTCTGGTTTGTCCCTGCTCGAGTCCCCCACGCGGGAGGCCGTGCTGCACGCGCTGCGTGTGGCGCGGGCGGCAGGCGTGCCCAGTTCAATCGACCTCAACCTGCGGCTGGAGACGGATGTCTTCCCGGAGCCTTACCGGGAGGCCGTGTTTGCGGCGGTGAAACTCTCTGACGTGGTGCTGGGTGCGGCGGACGAGGAACTGCCGTACCTGTCCGGCGTAAAGAACCCGATCGAATCCGGGCGGATCATCTCCGGGGGGAAGCGCACGGTCATCCCACGGCTGGGCGCGGAAGGCTCGCTGGCCATCACTCCCACGGGTGAGGTACATCATGTACCAGCATTCAAGGTGGACGTGGTTGATACCATCGGTGCGGGCGATGCCTTCAATGGTGGGTTCATCGCAGCGATGGTCGAGGGGCATGGCGTATTCGAGGCGCTGCGCTGGGGCAATGCCGTAGGGGCAATCAACGTCTCCCGTGAGGGGGCGCGCGGCCTGCCTACCCGTGCCGAACTCGACGAGATGCTCAGTCGCGGGTGAGTCACCAGACGCCAGCCTCCAGTTTCCGGGCGCGAGGCGGCAGGCTGATCGTGCAACTTCCGGGTAGCCCGGCGCGTATCTTATTGTTGAAACACCCCTCCAGCAGCCTTGTCGCTGGCTGCTGGAGACTGGCGACTGGTTACTGGAGACTCACTGCACATGAACCGCTTCTTTCTGCGCTGGTTTATCAATGCCCTGGCGATCGCCGCGGCGGTCTGGGCTATCCCGGGCATCCACCTGGATGGCGGCGTGGTGCCGCTGATCGGTATCGCCCTGATCTTCGGGCTGGTCAACGCGATCATCCGTCCGCTGATCGCCTTCCTCACCTGCCCGCTGATCATCCTTACGCTTGGGCTGGGCACGCTGGTACTGAACGCTGGCATGCTGCTGCTGACCGCGTCGATCAGCCAGTCGTTCAACCTGGGGTTTCGCGTCGATGGCTTCTGGCCCGCCTTCTGGGGTGCGATCGTGATCAGCCTGGTGAGCGTGGTACTCAGCACCATGCTCGGTGAGAAGAAGGAGCGGCCGGAGCCGCGCCGCGACAATGACTGAGGCGGGCGCTCGACCGGCCCTCTCGGCCCACGCCAGGGGCCGCGGCATGAACTTCGTTGATGCGCTGGTCTATCCCTATCGTGAACGGAACTGGCTGCCGAAGCTGGGCTTCGCGGTAATCGCCGCGCTGGTACCGGTTGCGGGTCTGTTTCTGCTCAAAGGCTGGGAACTGGAGACCAGTGCGCGTGTCTTCCGTGGGGAGCGCCCGTACCTGGCCTCGTGGGGCCGCCCGCACACTCACCTGTTTGACGGCCTCAAGGTCGCGGCGGCAGAGTTCATCTATAACATCCCCGGCATGATCCTGGCTCTGTACGCCCTGTTTGGTGGGCTGATCTTCTTCATTGGCTTCTTCAACCAGCCTGACCGCACGCTGCTGCACTTCCTTGAACTCTACCTGGAG
>JADZAD010000284.1 GCA_020852775.1 Anaerolineae bacterium | reverse complement strand
TGCATCCGGGGCGCTTCCATGAGATGGCGCACCAGCCCTTCGGCAATTCGGCGGTCTACATGGCCTACCTGCGGGATAAGGGCGTGGTCGTCCACAGCCTGCTGGAACTGCGCCTGCGCGGGCTGGCCCCGGCCTTCTGCAACATCCTCGACGAGAGCCATGCGAAGGCGATCTTCTGGGGATTCGATATAGACGTGGTCTGCGCCGCCGACGCGCCGGGGGTGAGCGCGCCGAACCCGCTCGGCATGACGGGTGACGAGCTGTGCCAGCTTGCCCGGCTGGCGGGCGAAGACCGGCGCACCCGCATCATCGAGATCGCCGAGGTTAACCCGGCGTTTGACATCGATAACCGCACCTGCCGGCTGGCGGCGGTAGCGGTCTTCTTCTACCTCACCGGCCTGATGCTGGACAAGGAGTAGCCATGTCGCGCACCATCCATGCCCCGCGGGGGCTCGAACTGACCTGCAGGAACTGGCAGATCGAAGCGGCCTACCGGATGATCCAGAATAATCTCGACCCGGAAGTCGCCTTTGACCCGGAGCACCTGATCGTCTACGGCGGGCGCGGCAAGGCCGCCCGCAACTGGGAGTGCTTCGACGCGATCCTGGAAGCGCTGCGCAACCTGGAGCCGGATGAAACGCTGATGGTACAGTCAGGCAAGCCGGTGGCTGTGTTCCGTACACACACGGACGCGCCGCGGGTGCTGCTCGCCAACTCGAACATCGTCCCGGCCTGGGCCACGCAGGAGAACTTCGACCGCTGGGAGCGCGAAGGGCTGATCATGTACGGCCAGATGACCGCCGGGAGCTGGATCTACATCGGCACGCAGGGCATCCTGCAGGGCACGTATGAGACGCTCGGCTCGCTGGCGCGGCAGAACGGCTGGCCGAGCCTGAAGGGGAAGTTCGTGCTGACCTCCGGGCTGGGCGAGATGGGTGGGGCGCAGCCGCTGGCGGTAACGCTGAATGAGGGCGTCGGCCTGATCGTCGAGGTGGATCGCTGGCGCGCCGAACGCCGCCTCTCGCTGCGGCAGGTGGACGTGATCACCGATGAGCTTGAGGAAGCGATGACCTGGGTTGAGGAGGCACGGGATCGCGGTGAGGCGAAGTCCGTCGCGCTGATCGGCAACGCCGCGCAGGTGCTGCCCGAACTGGTCGCCCGCGGTGTCCGCCCGGATGTCGTCACCGACCAGACCTCGGCACACGACCTGCTGTACGGCTACATCCCCGCCGGGATGACGCTGGAGCAGGCCACCGCCCTGCGTGAGCGGGACGAGGCGGAGTACCTGGGCCGGGTACAGGAGTCAATCGTTAACCATGTACAGGCCATGCTCGACTGGCAGAAGCAGGGCAGTGTGGTCTTTGACTACGGCAACAACCTGCGCCAGCGGGCCTTTGACTACGGCCTGAAAGAAGCCTTTGACTATCCCGGCTTTGTCCCCGCCTATATCCGCCCGCTGTTCTGCGAAGGCAAGGGGCCGTTCCGCTGGGTGGCGCTTTCCGGTGACCCGCAGGACATCTACGAGACCGACCGCGCGATCCTCGAACTCTTCCCGGAGAACGACCATCTGCGCCGCTGGATTACCATGGCACAGGATAAGATCGCCTTCCAGGGCCTGCCGGCGCGTATCTGCTGGCTGGGCTACGGCGAGCGGGCGAAGGCGGGCCTGCGCTTTAACGAACTGGTCGCCTCCGGAAAGGTCAGCGCGCCAATCGTGATCGGGCGTGACCACCTCGACAGTGGTTCGGTCGCCAGCCCTAACCGCGAAACCGAGGGCATGCGTGACGGCTCCGACGCCATTTCCGACTGGCCGCTGCTGAACGCCCTGATCAACGCCGTCAACGGGGCGACGTGGGTCAGCCTGCATCACGGCGGCGGGGTGGGCATCGGCTACAGCCAGCATGCCGGGCAGGTGATCGTCGCTGATGGTACGCCGGAGGCGGCGGTGCGGCTGGAGCGTGTTCTGACGGTCGATCCAGGCATGGGCGTGGCGCGGCACGTGGACGCAGGCTACGATGAAGCGATCACCTTTGCCCGCGCCAACGGCGTCAAAATTCCGATGATGAGGTAGCCTGATCATGAGCGCTCCCGTTGATTTGCTGATTCACAGCGCCGAGCAGGTTGCGACCTGCGCTAGCCCCGGTGGCCCGAAGCGCGGCCCGGCGCTGGCCAACGCCGGAATCTTCGAGTATGGAGCCATCGCCGTGAGCGACGGCCTGATCGTCGCCGTCGGGCCGTCTGATGACCTGCGCGCCCGCTATCACGCTGCCCACGAGATCGACGCGACCGGGCAGGCGGTCTGCCCTGGCTTCGTCGACCCCCACACGCATGTTATCTACGCTGGCGACCGCCTCGGCGAGTTTGAGATGCGCATCCGGGGCGCGAGCTATATGGAAATCATGCGGGCGGGAGGCGGCATCGCCAGTACGGTCCGCGCGACGCGCAACGCCCCGCTGGAGAGCCTCGTTGAGGAGACCCGGGCACGGTTGGTGGCGATGTTCCGCCTGGGCACGACCACCGCCGAGGTCAAGACCGGCTACGGGCTGGAAACAGCCAGCGAGATGCAGATGCTTAAGGCCGCCGCCATTCTTGATGCGGAAGGCCCGGTTGAATTGGTTCCGAGCTTCATCGGGGCACACGCCACCCCGCCGGAATACCACGGGCGCGTGGATGAATACGTCGATCTGGTCATCGACGAGATGATCCCGACGACGGCAGCCTGGTACCTGGGATCGCGTTTCAAGGAACGGGGCGTGCCCTTCTGCGTCGATGCCTTCTGCGAGCAGAACGTATTCGACCTTACGCAGACTCGGTGCGTGCTGGA
>JADZAD010000283.1 GCA_020852775.1 Anaerolineae bacterium | reverse complement strand
CAGAATGAGGCCTGCCATACTGAACAGGAGCCACCAAACACGCAACGATCGCAGATTGTCCATACCGACTGAGTCTACTGGGAGATCAAATCGTTGCATAGAAATAAGACGAGGGTATCATCTTGCACGGGGCGGGTTCTGAACCCGCCCCGTGAAGGAGACTGCCTACTACTCGCTCGCCGCGATCCGCTCAAGGCCGCCCATGTACGGGCGCAGCGCCTCCGGGATGACGATTGATCCGTCTGCCTGCTGGTAGTTCTCCAGGATCGCAATCAGCACACGGGGCAGGGCCAGCCCTGACCCGTTGAGCGTGTGGGCGTAGCGCACCTTCGCCCCGGCCTCCGGGCGGTAGCGGATGCCCGCGCGCCGCGCCTGGAAGTCATGGAAGGCCGAGCACGAGGAGACTTCCAGCCATTCCTGTGAGCCCGCGGCCCAGATCTCGATGTCGAGCTTCTTGGCGGCCACGAAGCTCAGATCGCCGGTGCACATCTGCACCACACGGAACGGCAGGCCGAGCTTGCGGCAGATGTCGGCGGCGGCTTCGGTCAGCGACTGCAGCTCGCGCTCGGAGACCTCCGGGTCGCCCTCGACGATCTTGACCATCTCGACCTTGTCGAACTGATGGCCGCGCTTGATGCCGCGCACATCGCGCCCGGCGCTCATCTTCTCGCGGCGGAAGCAGGGTGTATAGGCAACGTAGTAGAGTGGCAGCGTACCCGGCTCAAGGATTTCATCGCGGTGCAGGTTGGTGACGGGCACTTCCGCCGTCGGCACCCACCAGTAATCCTCCTCGATGTCACGGTACAGGTTCTCGCCGAACTTGGGCAGGTTGCCCGTGGCGTACAGGTTGACCTCGCGCACCATGAACGGCGGGTAGACCTCGGTGTAGCCGTGTTCGTGGATGTGCACGTCAAGCATGAAGGCGATCAGCGCCCGCTGCAAGCGCGCACCCAGCCCCTTGAGCACGTAGAAACGCGACCCGGAGAGCTTCGTCCCGCGCTCGAAGTCGATGATGTCGAGCTTCGGGCCGAGGTCCCAGTGCGGCTGTGGCTCGAAGTCGAAGGCCGGCTTCGGGCCTTCCTCACGCAGCACGACGTTGTGCGTATCGTCCGGCCCCACCGGGACGCCGTCCGCGGGCAGGTTCGGGATCCACAGCATCTGCTCATCGAGGCCGGCCTCGATTTCCTTCAGTTCCGCCTCGGCCTTTTCCAGTCGGGCATTCAGGCTTTTCATCTGGTCGATCTTCGTCTGCCGTTCGGTGACGTCGCGTGTCTCACCGATGCGCTTGCTGACGCGGTTCTTCTCGCCGCGCATATCGTCCACCGCCCCGGTGAGCGTGCGGCGGCGCTCGTCGAGTTCGACGATCAGGTCGATCCGGGCGAGCGCGTCCGGGTCGTTCAGGTCGCGCATCGCCTGCCGGACGCGCTCGGGCTGTTCGCGGATGATGGTTATGTCGAGCATGGTGGTCTCCAGAAAGTCCCTAGTTATCAGTTGTTAGTTCTTAGTTGATGCCAGGCGTTGCGCTGCTCCTACACGCCCGACGGCGCATCCGGAGCGCGGTGCTGGTCGGCGGCGACGATCGCCTCGAACGCGCTCCAGTGGACGCGCGCCGGGCCGAGCTTATCGAGCAGCCCGCAGCGGCGCAGGTAGGACTCGACGGGCGGGTTCAGGCCGCTCAGGAAGACGTGCCCACCTGCCGCCTCGACACGGTGGATCGCCTCTTCCAGCGCCGCCAGCCCGGTCACGTCGATCAGCGGCACGGTACGCAGGCTGAAGATCACGTCCTTGCCCTCCGTGCCTTCCAGAGCCGCGTTAAAGGTCGTGGTACTGCCAAAGAACAGCGGCCCGACCATGTAGACAATCCGGTAGTGGTCGGGGTTGGTCTGCATCTCGTAGCCCGCCTCGCGCAGCTTGTCCGGCAGCGCTGGTGAGACGCTCACGCTGGCCCGGCTGATCATCAGCACGAAGCCGACCGCGGAAAGCCCCACGCCGACGATGATCGCCTGCGTCAGGTCGAGCGCGATGGTGGCGATCAGCGTCACCACGAACACGATGATCGCGCTCTTGAAGCCACGCTGGAAGATCGTGCGGATCTCTGGCCAGTCATTCATGCGGAAGGCCGTCACCGCCAGCACACCCGCCAGCCCGGCCAGCGGCACCAGTTGCAGCACGGGTGCGGCCAGCAGCACCACCAGCAGCAGCGCGACCGCGTGTACTACGCTCGTCAGGCGGGTACGCGCTCCGCTCTTGATCGCCACACTGGTGCGGGCGATCGCCGCCGTCGCCGGGACGCCGCCGAAGAACGGGATCACGATGTTGCCCAGCCCCTGCGCGATCAGCTCCTGGTTCGAGGCCAGCTTCTGCCCGGCCATGCGCCCGCCCACTGAGCCGCACATCAGGCTTTCGATCGCGCCGAGCGCCGCGATCGAAAGGGCCGGCGCGACCAGATCGCCAAGGTGATCCCACGGGATATGACGCAGTTCGAGGCGATCCGCGAGCAGGATGGTGCGCGGGATCTCGCCAATGCTCGGTACGTCCAGCCCGGCCAGCACCGTCACCAGCGTCGCCACGGTCAGCGCCAGCAGCGAGCCGGGGAAGTGGGCGTTGAGCTTCTTCGGCCAGAACACCATGATCGCGATCACCAGCAGGCTGATCCCCAGCGCCGCGAAATTCGGCTGGTAGTCAAAGCGGAAGTAGCCCAGCAGCTTCGTGACGGTGTTCTCCGCGGCGGCGGTATGCACTCCGAGCAGGTTATCGATCTGCCCGGCGAAGATGATCACGGCGATCCCGCTCGTGAAGCCCGCCAGCACGGAGGACGGGATGAAGTTCACCAGTTGGCCCAGGTCGAAGAGCCCCATCAGCAGCACGATGATCCCGGCGATTACCCCGGCCACCCACACGCCCTCCAGCCCGTAGCGGCTGGCGAGCACGATCAGCACCGCTGACATCGCGCCGGTGGGCCCGGAGACCTGGAAGCCCGCACCGCCCAGCCCGCCGATCAGCACCCCGGCAAGGATCGCCGTCACCATGCCCGCGGCGGCGGTCGCGCCGGAGGCCACGCCGAAGGCCAGCGCCAGCGGCAGGGCCACCGCCGCCACCGTCAGCCCGGCCAGCAGGTCGCCCTGGAAGGCCGCGGCGGAATACCCGGCGAACTCCTGCCGCAGCACAGTCACCAGTGGAAATCGCTCGTTCAGAAAAGCTATCACGTCTGCATACTCTTTCGTTACGGAGGCAGCCGCTACAACAAAAAAGCTCCCCGCCTGTCATCAGGACGAGGAACCCCCGTGGTGCCACCTGCATTCAGACAATCCCCTGCGCGGGGACTGTCTCTCATCGGGCGCGGTAACGGGCGCGACCGGCCCCGCGTTGCTTCGGGGCGACGGTATCAGGAGTGGATTCCCCGGGCCTGCCTGATGCTTTGCACCGGCCAGCATCTCTCTGAAGGCAGGGGATGACGGGTACTCGGCTCCGTCGAAGTCGCTGCATGTTCGACTGTGCGCGCCAGTGTACCATGAGGCAGGGGGAGAGTCAATCAGCAGAGAATCAAACAGGGAGCGGCGACCCACGCGGCCTTACCAGTCCATGGGGTCGTAGGGCTGCACCAGCGTGTCAGGGTCGGCAGGTCCAGTCGATGGGCACATGCTCGCACCCTCGCAGACATTCCTGAATACACACTCTAGTCCCCTAAGACCCTCAAGAAGGTATGAGAATACTTGCGTTCGATGAGCGCAAGCAGCGAATCAATCACAGCGATCGCTCTTATGCTCGAGGCGACTCGACTCAGTTCTGTTAACTCCTGCAAGACACGATCCATCTGGGTGCTGTTGAAGATCACGTCATCGTATGGATCGATGTAGTCAATCAGACGAGGGGTTTCATCATCTGGGAGCCGGGTGCTGAAGATGATCTCCCAGAGATTGCCCTCCCTGTCCTCCACGCGCCCGAGTTCTGTGCCAGCGCTGTTTTCGAGGAGGTAAGTATATGCCACGCAAGCCTCCTAAGTAGTATCGGCGTGCATGAGGATAGCTCGGAAGGCCGGGACACGCGCTGGTCGATTCCCCATCTGGCTCAGGGTTTATTCCCGATGCATCAGCCACGAAGCGGCGATCAGTCCAGATCGAGTTCCTCGCGGAGCTGCGCGGCGTACTTCTCCGGCAGAACCGAGTAGGCCAGCGCCATCCCGTAGAGGAAGGCGTCAACCACTTCACGTGAATCGGCCGTGAGAATGGCCTGGTCTCCGCCCCAGACTTGCCAGTTATCGCCGCTGCCGGAAACGGTCAGGCACCAGCAGTATTGGTCGATGATGCGAATCCCGTCCTCCAGCGTGCCAATGTGGCTTGCGAGCCATTTCGGATCGTGCATGTGTGCCTGCCTTCCAGCAAACTTGTCCGCGCCGCTGAGTCCCGGAGAGCCCTTACTCAGTATCGATGATAAGTGCGCCCGGCGCGAGTGTGCTTCTATCTGCTGCCCGGAACCTGTCGCAGCTCCACAGTCGTACACGTCAAGCGGGAATCAAACAGGGAGCGGCGACCCACGCGGATCGGCGCTCCCTGAGTTTGACGTAATGACGCGGCGCGGGCTACTGGCCGAGCGTGCCGCCTGTGCTCAGGAAGAGCACCGCCGGGGCCACCAGGAACAGCCCGATGAACGCCAGCACCACCAGCAGCAT
>JADZAD010000282.1 GCA_020852775.1 Anaerolineae bacterium | reverse complement strand
GGTGCACGAATGGCTGAGTCTGGCGCTGGCGGCTGCGGTGGTCTGCCACCTGCTGCTCAACTGGAACTGGATTGTGGCGGTCACCCGGCGCTTTCTGGACAGCACGCCGTGGCGGGTACGGCTCTCTGCCGTCGTTAATGTGCTTCTCTTCATTGACATGACCATCCTGATTTTTAGTGGAGTGCTGATCTCGGAAGTAGTGCTGCCGCTCTCTGGCATCAACCTTCCGTATGAGCCGGCCTGGCGGGTGCTGCACACCCTCAGCGCGAATCTGTCTCTCTGGCTGATGGGGGTACACCTCGCGTTGAGCTGGTCATGGATCGTGAGGGCTTTCCGGGACATCGTCGTCAGGCCAGTGGCAGTACTCTTCAAAGGGACACGTCGTATCAACCATTCAACAGAGGAGGTGGGAGCATGAAGATCGTCTGGCGAATAATGGCGATTATCGCCGCAGTGGTGCTCGTGATTGGTGGAACGCTGCTGGTGGTACGTTCCGGGTGGGTCCGGTTCCCCGAAGGACGTGGAGGTGAGCGTGCGGAGTTTGAACGGGGTGAAGCACATGAAGAAGGTGAATTCGAACGCGGCATGAGGCCGCCCGGTAGCTTTGAAGGCCGCGGCCCATGGGATGAAATGAGGCGCGAGAATTTCAGCCGGGAGGGCAGAGGCGGCTTCTTCGGATTGGTCGAGATCGCAAAAGCGTTGTTCTTCATGGGGGCAGGGATGCTCCTGACCCTGGGGGCGCTTGGAGGAATCAAGGCTGTGGGCCGCTGGCAGGCCCGCCGTAGGCCCATTTCGTCTGTACCGGAGGCGTCAGCAACGGCTGCGCCCACTGAGAACACGGAACCGGACGGTAAAGCTGTGCCGGTATCCACAGCCGCTGAACCTGCCGGGCCCGGCGAGGCCCCGAAGCCATAACGCCAATCCGGAAGAGGCAGCTTCTGAACAGGCTGCCTCTTCTGTTTGCGGTCATGAAACGTACCGGAGAATCTGAAGAAACTCCCAAACAGTTCTTCATAATCCCTGAACCGGTGTGCTCTATCCTTCAGATATGTCCGTGAGGACGGGCAGGCCGGGACGAATGAACCGGGAAACAATATCTTACTGTGCAAAGGAGACTATGTAATGAGTACCGTGAAGAAAGTGGCGTACATGGTTGTGGGTGGGATCGGTGCGCTGATGCTCGTCGGCCTGGTCGGGTTTGCCGCGGTGAGTGTCACCCGGGCGGCTTCACCCACCGCGAATGCGGGTGTGGCGGTTGCCGAACCGCTGGTCGCATCCCCGGTGGCCGGCGGCATGATGGACGGCGCCCTGCATCCCGGCGGGCCGAACGGCGTGGGTGACCCGGGCGCACAGGATGAAGCGCTGGCTGCGGCGCTGGGCGTCACCGTTGAGAAACTTCAGGCGGCGTACACCTCTGCCTGGACGGCGGCGGTCGGGCAGGCGGTCGCGGCTGGCGACCTGACGCAGGAGCAGGCGGATGCGCTGCTCAGCAGCGGGCGGGTTCCGCACCATGGCCTGCGCGGCAGCGACGTAGACCTGGACGCGCTGCTGGCGGATGCGCTTGGCATTACCGTAGAGAAGCTGGACGCGGCCCGGGCTGAGGTGCGGAGCGCGGCACTCGCGGATGCAGTCGCCGCGGGCACGATCACACAGGAACAGGCTGACCTGATCGCAGCGCGTGACGCCGTGCGCCCGTATGTCGAGGAAGCGATGACGGCAGCCTATACTGACGCGCTGGCGAACGCCGTCAAGGATGGCGTGATTACCCAGGCGCAGGCGGATCAATTGCAGGCCGAAGGGATGCGCGGTCCGGGTGGCCCCGGCTTTGGTGGCGCACATCATGGGGGTGGCCCACGCCCCGCAGATGATGCGGCAACCAGCGGTACGAACGGCTGAACGGGTCTTGTTCTGAGGGGTTAATGTGCAGCGGGAGGGTGGCCACCCTCCCGCTGTGATTCTATCCGGGTGTGAAGTAAAACCGGTCGGTCTAGTAGATGGCCTCTGCCGGGCGGACGTAGCCGTGCGTGATCCGCTCTTCGCCGTAGTACCAGGCGAACCACTGGAGCGCGGGCAGCGCCACCGACGGGGTGAGGTACTCAGCCATGGCCGGGATCTCCACGAGCACGTCCGCCAGCGGCCCGACTTCCTTGTCGCCCGCGGTAACGATCGCGATCAGGCGGCCACCCTGCCGCTTGATCGACTGTGCCGTCTCCAGCACACGGCCATATGACTTGCCCTGCGGGGCGACGAGGAACACCGGCTCACCCGGCTTCATCGAGAAACTCTGGATGTGATGGTATTCCTCGGTTTCCAGCACGAAGGAGTGATCCTGCGTGGTTTCCTTGATCTTCGCCATGCCGAAGTGCGCCGTGCCGAAGCTCGGCCCGCTGCCGACGTAAAGCGGCGTCAGGACAGTATAGATCTCGGAGGCCAGCTTCTTCATCGGTGCTTCAAAGCGTTCGATCGACTCCTGCACGAGCTGCGGATAGCGCCCAAGCACCGACCGCACTTCATCGACAGCGCCCGCAGGGGCGCTCTTGCGCCGATCGCCCCATTCAGCGGCGAGCAGCAGCAGCGCGGACATGGCTGTTGTGCTGGCCTGTGTCGGCCAGCCGCGGCGCACGGCGCTGGTCATGATGCTGCCATCAACCTCATCCGTGAACAGGTTGTTGGGGGTGTTGGTCACACCGATCGTGTAGGCTCCGCGGGCGAAGGCCTGCTTCATCGCCCGGATCGTCGTCTTGGAGGCCCCGGATGCACTCAGCCCGATCACTACGCTGCCCTTGCCATCCGCCAGGCCGTAGTCGGCGTATTCCAGCGCCTGATCGACGTGCACTGGTACACCAACCAGTTCCTTGAAGGCCTGCGCGGTGCCGTATGAGCCGTAGTAGGAGTCGCCACAGCCGACGAGATGAATACGGCTGACCTCCATCCGCGCCAGCTTGTCCGCCAGCCCGGCGATCACCCCGGCCTGGCCCTCCAGCGTGCGTTTGATCGCGTCCGGCTGCCCGATCAGCTCTTCGTAGGTTGAGCTTTGGGGCATCAGTTCGTCTTTATCATTCCGGAATGCCATGTGAACCCTCCTGTGTGGTCACGATAGTCCTGCCCGGCCGGGATGAAAGGAGTGCCCCGGCCAGTTCGTTCGTTACGCAAGTGGTCGCGCCTCTCTGAGCAGGGCCTCGACCCGGCGCTGCGCTTCACCAAGTAGTTCCGGGGTGACGGTGGGGGGGCCAAACTGCTCGATCACGAAGGATGCGGACACGGCTGCCTGCGCCGCGGTTCGCAGCAGGCCGTGACCTTCGACGATCCCCACGATCAGTGCTCCGACATATGAGTTACCGGCCCCTGTCAGGTCAACCGGCTGGATGGGCACTGCGGGAACATGCCATGCCTCTCCGGTGTCACGGTCGTAGATCGCTGAACCATGTGGCCCGAGCCGCACGGACGCGAAGCGCGGGCCGAGATCTGCGATAGCCTTCAGCGTATCCAGTTCAGGCCGCTCACCGACCAGCGCGACGGCCTCCATCTCATTTGGTGAATACATCTCGAACTTCCGCACGGCCCGCAGCGCCCCCTGCACACGCTCTTCGCTGCGCACTACCGACGAGGTGGGTTCCGCGCCGACAAACACGCCTGCCTCGATCATCGCGTCAGCAACCTCCTCTCCCCACGGGTCACCATACGACTGGAAGTGATAACCCTTCAACTGGCGGATCACATCTTCCGGCGGAAGGGCGGGACAGAGCTGCTCGTAAGTCTGTTCGGGGGTAAGCTGGGGGACGCTGCGCCGGTAGCCATCCGGCTCGTAGATCTCCCAGCCGTGCGGAGTTGGCAGGTCTGTGAAGATGACGCCACTCGTATCGACGTCGATACGGTCGAGGATGTGCAGGTCGAAGTCGCGCCCGACTTTAGCCTGCAAGCCTACGTTCGGTGTCCACAGGCGCATGCCAACCGTAGCGTACATCCCACCACCGCCAAGCACATTCGGCATCTGGCTGCCATCCGCCCAGACGATGTCGTCCAGAATGATGTTCCAGGCAGCAAAATGGATCGGGCGTGAGGCAGTCATGATATCCATCACCTGGGGGGCGCGGCGCAGAAAGGAACGAGACTATCGAAAGAGGCTGTACCCCTCATTGTATGGACTATGGGCAGGATGTCAATCCGGTAACAGCGTGAAGAGGCTACTTGACCTGCAGCGGCAGGCCGGCGACCATGAAGACTACCCGATCGGCTTCGGCGGCAATCGCCTGGTTGGCACGGCCAAGCAGGTCACGGTAGGCCCGCCCGAGGTCGTAGGGTGGCACGACCCCCAGCCCGACCTCGTTTGAGACGATCAGCAGTGTCACACTGGTAGATCGAGCGAAGGCGACCAGCGCGTTGATTTCCGTGAGTACCTGCGCCTCGATCGTTTCGTCAAAGGGGTCACGGTCAGGCGCATCGAACGGGTCGTCATAGGGTCCGGTGGCCCGGATCAGCAGGTTCGTTGCCAGCACGGTCAGGCAGTCGAGCAGCACCACATGCTCACCCCGGTAGGCTGCCTGCAGCGCGGCGGCGGCATCGACTGGTGCTTCAACCGTGCGCCATGTGGTGGGGCGGCTGGCACGGTGGCGCGTGATGCGCTCGCGGATCTCGTCATCGATCGGCTCGGCGGTGGCAACAAACAGCACGGAGTCGCCGCCAAGGGAAGCAGCTATCTGCTCCGCGCAGGTACTTTTGCCGCTGCGCGCTCCGCCCAGGATCAGGATGATCTCACCCATCGATCAGAACGCTGCCGGCGCGGCGGTGGCCGTCAGGCGATTGAATGCGCCTGACGTGGCTGGCCGCATGGTTTGCAGGATGATGATCAGCATGTGGATCGAATCCGCGTACTGAGAACGCCCCGCATGGGTGATCCGCCAGCGCACTGCGCGCTCGCTCCCCTCCAGCGTGACCTGTGGGACATCCACGCTGTGAATAGCGTTTTCTACCACACAGAAGCCCACCCGTTCCAGCGCACGAGTCGTCCACAGAGCCGGGATGCCGCTGCCGTTCAGGGCAACGACCCCCGACTGGTCGTTCGACATGCTGAACGAGCCGGTATACGGGTCGAAGCTGACGCCTTCGCGGTGGAACGTGTTCTGGAAGACGCCACTCAGCACGAGATCCTCCGGGGCGCCGGTGTGCAGGCTGCCGTCCGAGGCCATCAGCCACAGGCGGTCGGCGCTGCGCAGGGCGAGGTCAAGGTCGTGGGTTGAGAGCAGAATGGCACGGCCACCGTGCCGCGCCAGCCCGCGCAGCGTCTTCATCACCTCCACTCGATGTGGCAGATCGAGGTAGGCGGTCGGTTCATCCAGCAGCAGCACCGCCGGGTCCTGGGCCAGTGCGCGGGCAATCAGCGTCTTCTGCTGTTCGCCATCGCTCAGTTCACCCACGTTGCGCTCCGCGAGGCTGAGAATCCCAACAGCCTCCATCGCTTCATGAATCACCCGGCGATCGGCCTCTGTCAGAGTGCCGAACCAGTTGGTGTGCGCGTAGCGGCCCAGCGAGACGAGCTGCGCTACCGTCATATCACCAGCCTCGATGCGCCCCGTCAGTACCACACTCACCGCCTGGGCCAGTTCACGGCGGGAGAGCGCATCAATGCGCCGTCCGCCGAGAGTGATCGCACCGCGCAGGGATGAGTGCATCCCGGCCAGTGTGCGGATTAGCGTGGATTTCCCCGCGCCATTCGGCCCGATCAGGCAGACCAGTTCGCCCGGGCAGAGTGTCAGCGTCAGCCCGTGGCTTACCTGCCGCGAGCGGTGTGCACCAGACCGGTACCCGGTGGAGAGGTTCATCGTTTGCAGTAAGGCTGTTTGTTGATCGCTCATGTTCGATTGCTCATTTCCTACGTACGCAGCAGCACCCAGATCACGATCGGGGCGCCCACCAGTGCCGTTATTGCATTCAGGGGCAATACGATGTCCCCACCGGGGACATGCGCGATGATGTCCGCGCAGAGTGCCACAATCCCTCCGGTGAGCACGGTGGCTGGCACCAGCACGCGGTGATCGGTGGTGCGCGCTATCCGGCGACAGATGTGCGGGACAGCGATGCCAAGGATACCTATCGGGCCACAGAAGGCCGTCACCGCCCCCGCCAGCAGCGACGCCGAGGCGATTGCCAGCGTCCTTACCTGCCGGATGTTCACCCCCATGCTGCGGGCGTAGTCCTCACCCAGCAGCAGCGCGTTCAGTGGCTTGGACATCAGCCCGGTGAGTGTCAGCCCGGCCAGCATCACCGGGGCAAACACCGCCAGTTCCTGCCAGGTGGTCGCGCTGAAACTCCCGAACGTCCATGCGATATACACCTGGATGCGCTCGGCGATGCTGAAGTTCAGCAGGATGGTGACCAGCGCGCTCACTGCCGCGCCGATCATCAGGCCAAGGATCAACAGGATAGTGGTACCCACACGCTGG
>JADZAD010000281.1 GCA_020852775.1 Anaerolineae bacterium | reverse complement strand
GTTCGATCGTGGCTACATCAGCGCCTACTTCGTCACCCAGGCCGACACGATGCAGGCTGTGATCGAAGACCCGTATATCCTGATCTACGACAAGAAGATCAGCGCTGCTTCTGACATCATGCCGGTGCTGGAGAAGCTGCTCAACCGTGGCAAGCGCGAGCTTGTCATCATCTGCGAAGACGTTGACGGCGAGGCGCTGGCGACACTGGTGCTGAACAAGCTGCGTGGTATGCTGAACGTCCTCGCGGTCAAGGCACCGGGCTTCGGTGACCGCCGTAAGGCCATGCTGCAGGACATCGCAGTCCTGACTGGCGGCACCGTGATCACCGAGGAGATGGGCCGCAAGCTCGAAAGTGCCACCCTCGATGACCTGGGCCGCTGCGAAAAGGTCGTCTCGACCAAGGATGATACGACCATCATCGGCGGCGCCGGCGACTCAGACCAGATCAAGGGCCGCGTGGAAGAAATCAAGGTCGCTATCGATCAGACCACTTCGGACTACGACCGTGAGAAGCTCCAGGAGCGTCTGGCGAAGCTCTCCGGCGGTGTCGCGATCATCCGCGTCGGCGCAGCACCCGAGGTCGAGCTGAAGGAAAAGAAGCACCGCGTTGAGGATGCGCTGAGCGCGACCCGCGCCGCAGTCGAAGAGGGCATCGTGCCCGCCGGTGGCGTCGCCCTGATCAACACCATCGGCGTGCTCGCGGATGTCAAGATGCAGTATGATGACGAGCAGACCGGTGTGAACATCGTCCGCACCGCGCTTGAGTCACCGATGCGCAAGATTTCGGCGAACGCCGGGCAGGATGGAGCGGTGATTATCGATACCGTCCGCCGCCTGCAGGCGGAGAAGAAGAACCCGCGCCTCGGCTACAACGTGATCACCAGCCAGTTCGGTGACATGATCGAGGCGGGCGTGCTCGACCCGGCGAAGGTCACCCGCGGCGCACTGGAGAACGCAGCCAGCATCGCGGCGATGATCCTGACTACCGAGGCGCTCATTACCGACATTCCGACCGAGGAAAAGCCGGCCGCCCCGGCGATGCCCGAGTACTAAAGACCAGACAGGGGTTTCGTGCCCCACCCGATCGTCAGTGAAGAAGGTCAACGGCCCCCTCAGCGCGAGGGGGCCGTTTCTTTTACCTGGCCCGGCTGTCCGTGAAACGACAGGCTGCCGTCAGGATGCCCGGGCACCCTGTAGTATGATGATGGTGTGTTTCTGGTTGGTACGGATAGAGTTGACAGGGGATTATCGGTGTTCAATTCGTATCTGGCGCTGCTGCTGGTGCCGTTTGTGCTCTTTCCACGTTTATTGTCCGGGGCCGCCGGGCTCCCCCGGCTGGCCCGGCGAAACGTTATGCCGGAGAGCATCTGGATACGTTTGCTGCTGTGGCTTACGGCCCTGGCCTTTGCATTTGTCTGCCTGGTGGCAACCTGCCTGCTGCCACTGCGCCTGCTGACACGCTGAACAGCTTGCTCAACGGCCCGGTACGCGCTTATCCTCCAGCCGGCGCGTCACACCGACTGCATCAAGGTGTTCCAGCAGGGCCAGTACATATTTGCGGCTGCTGTTGAATAGATCGCGCGCCTGCGCCACGGTGATCGAGCCGTTTTCGTCGAGATACCAGCGCACCCTCTCCACCATCTGCGCGTAGCCTGCCGCGGCAAAGAGCACATCGTCGCTCACACGGACGAAATCGCCGCGTTGGATCAACAGATCAAGGACCTCCTGCCCGGCCAGCGCAGCGGAGTCCCTGTAACTGGGTGTATTGATCGGATCAGCGTCAAACCGGCGCTTCAGGTCATCAACTGCCTGCTGCTGGCGAGGCGTGAACGTGACGCTAAACCCTGACAGGCGCACTGAACGCCCGTCATCCACGAGGGTGCCATCCTCTTCGAGGAGCCCAATCAAAGGCCCGTAGACACGGCCATCCAGCGCAAGCCGCTGGCGAAACTCTTCACGGGGCATCCCCGGCCTGAGCGGGCTGGCCTCGTGAAAGCCCGCCAGTTCGCGTTCGGCAAGTAGCCGCAACTGCTCATGCCGTGCCGAACTGATGAACAGGCCCGTGCCCACCTCACGGGCTTCACCCGTATGGAGCAGTTCAGCCAGTGCGGACGCTGCCTCCGATTCCGGAAGCCCGGCGAGGCCCGCGACTTCAGCAGAAGGCACCACGATCTGTGAGTTCAGTGCGGCTATCAGGCGTTCCCGGGAGGTGCCGACGGAGAGGGTTTCCAACCGCTCGATCACCTCCGGCCTGAACCGCCGCCAGCGATGGGGGGGGTGCGGATCGAGTACATACCCCCCGCCGAAGGTGCGGGGCGGGGAAGGGTAGCGCAGAATATATCGGTCGCCCCGATCCAGCGTCACGGGCTCAGAAAGACGTAGCTGGAGCCAGCCCTCAGCACCGGGTACCAGCTCATGGTCACCCAGCAGACGGATATAGGCCAGTGACTCCGCCGCACCGCTGAAGAACTTGACCTCGGTATTGTGTAGCAAAGGTCGTTCTGCATCTGGCAGGTGGCGAAAATACACGTCAACCAGCGTCGTACCAGAGAGCATACCGGGCAGGGCAACGACATCACCTCGCCGGATATCCTCGACGTTCACACCGGAGAGGTTGATCGCTGCACGGCTCCCGGCAGGGAGATGTTCCACTGGTTGGCGATGATTCTGCAGCCCCCGGATCCGTACACGCCGCCCGGCAGGTAACAGTTCGGCTTCCTGCCCCACCGCAAACGATCCACCAGTCAACGTGCCGGTGACGATAGTACCGAACCCACTCATCGTGAAGACACGATCTACCGGAAGGCGAGGTCGGCCACCTTCAGGCCGGGCCGGGCGCCCCTGCAGGAGCGTCTCGATCAGGGCAAGCAGTGTGGATATCCCCTCACCGGTCGCCGAGGAGACCGCCACAACCGGAGCGTCCCGCAGTACCGTACCCTGAACCAGGTCGGTGGCCTCGATACGAACCATATCGAGCCAGTCAGGGTCATCTACCAGGTCGATCTTCGTCAGAACGATGACAGAGGAAGAGACCTGCAGGAGGTCAAGGATAGCGAGATGTTCGCGGGTTTGCGGCATCACGCCTTCGTCCGCCGCAATCACCAGCAGGGCAAGATCGATCCCACCCACGCCCGCCAGCATATTCTCAATGAAGTCACTGTGGCCCGGCACGTCTACCACGCCAACCGGAGTCCCGCCCGGCAGTGTCAACCAGGCGAAGCCGAGATCAATTGTCATCTCGCGGGCTTTTTCTTCCGCCAGCCGATCCGGGTCAATACCCGTCATGGCAAGCACCAGCGATGATTTCCCGTGATCAACGTGCCCGGCGGTACCGATTACATACGCCATGGACTTAAACCAGTGCGCTCAGATGCTTGGTCTCATCCTCTGATCGTTCACGCAGGGCTTGAATATAATCACTGACCGCTTTCAGATGGTCATTCTGAAGTAACTGGATGCTCTTGACCTGAGCTACGATCAGGCCAATACGCTCGGTCATCATGCTGATCTGAGCGCGCAGGTCGGCAATGGCGCGTTCATTCTCGCGCCAGGATTCTTCGTTGGTCAGCGTAAACTGCCGCCATCGCTTCTGGTCTTCCTGCTGGAATTCCTCCCACTCAACCCGGAACCGCTCTTCAGAAAGCCGCTGGAGTTCGGTCACTTCGTTCAAACGGCGGTCAACCCGATCAGCCACACGGTTGAAGTCCTCAAGTTCTTTCTGTATCGCCCGGTGGGTATCTGACCAGAGGAGGGCCTGCTTACTGTACATCTGCATTTCCCCATTGAACGCGTCCATACGCTGTACCATGTCGTTCATCAGCGTCTCGCGCTTCTGTGCCGTCAGTGCCTCCTGCTCCACCCATGTCTGGCGCTGCTGCCTCATTTCGATCAGGTTACCGCTGAGTTCAGCTAAACCGCGCTCGTTGCGGCGGGCCAGTTCTTCAAGCAGTTCAACCTTGGTCTGCTGGCTCTCATTTCGCTTGGCAATCTCCAGGATCTCACCACCCAGGTCGGCAATCCGGCGGCTGTCACCACGGCGTTGTTCCTCCAGGTAGGTCAGCGTCCGTGAAAACTCCTCAAGACCCCGGTTCAGGCTGTCCGCGTAGGTCTGAAGCTCCAGCGCCACACGAGAAAGGCGCTCTTCTTCAACGCGCCGCGGCTGCATCTCACGCTCCAGGCGGGTAATAACCTCTCCGCGAAAATCTTCAATCGCCTTATTCGAGGCTTCGCGGTCCATATCACGTGTCTTGCGGACATCCTGAATAGCGAGGGTCCGGCGGGCTTCAGCCTGTTCCAGAGCCGTCGTTAATTCAGTCCGCAGACGGGTCATCGACTCTTCGAAAGTGAGCGGGTTCAGGATACTCCCACGCAGGCCCGCAATTTCTGTCTCTAGCTGGGCGATCCGGCGGGTTTGCTCTGTGATCAGTGTCGCCTGCGAGTTGAAGCGCTCTTCCAGACGCGTAATCAGAGCCTTATCTTTGCGGCGTTCATCATCGAGCCACGCAACCATCTGCGCGATCTGGGTTGATTCTGTTACCACCTGATACTCCTCGATCCCCTGAGGCATAAGCGCCGCAGGTCAGGTTGATTCCGCCAGCACCGGATAACGATGCCAGCCTGTCGCTGTTATTCTAGCGAATCGACCGGGGTTATGCCCGGATTGACGCCTTAACATCGATACATATATACTGGACAGTAGTATACTAATCCTATCTGAGTTATAAGGACTGCCCACAGTTACCTGATATTGTATACTTCCGCTCCCTGGTAACTGTCGGATCCTGAGTTCCGGAGGGCAAGCACAGCCTCTGTTAACCAACCACATCAGTGCGTTCAGCCTATAAAGGAGTGAGCAGCATGAGCTATGCCGACAGGCCGTGGGTAAAGCACTATGATGCAGGCGTCCCCGCCAGCCTTGAACCTTTTCCCAACAAGACCGTCCACGCACTCCTGGAGGACGTGGCAGCGAAGTTCCCGAATAACCCGGTATCGGTCATGTCCGCACGGTTGCCTGTTGTTGGCCGTCAAGCCGCCGCAATGACCTATGGCCAACTGAACGGCCTGAGTGATTGCCTGGCCGCCGCCCTGGCAGACAAGGGAGTGAGGAAAGGCGACCGGGTAGCGATCAACTCGCCCAACTGCACCCAATTCCTGATCGCGTTCTTCGGTATTCTCAAAGCCGGGGGGATCGTCGTCGCGCTGAACCCGACATATCCGCCGGCGAAGCAGGCTGAGGTGCTGAACGACAGTGGGGTTGAGACCGTCATCACGATGTCCAGCTTCTATAAGGCACTGGATTCCGTCCGGAAGGAAACACCGGTCAGGCATATCATCGTCTTCAACATCAAGGAGTATCTGCCACCGCTGGCACGCACCCTGTTTACGCTGGCCCGAGAGAAGAAGGACGGGCATTATATCGAGACGCTGAGCCCGGGCGATGAATGGCTGCAAGCTCTGCTTGCGCGCTATACCCCGGCCCAGCGGCCAGCGATCGACTTCGACCCAGCGATGGACATCGCACTGTTCCAGTACACCGGCGGAACGACCGGGCTGCCCAAGGCGGCGAAGGCAACGCATCGCGGACTGGTGATTAATTCACGGCAGATCGGAGCGTTCTTTACACTGGACGTGGCAAAGACATTCCTTGCAGCGGCTCCGTTCTTTCATGTGTACGGGCTGGTCGCGGTACTGATCCTGGCGGTGGACAACGCCGGGCCGATGTACATGGTGATGAATCCGCGCGATACGCTCGACGTGATCGAGCAGGCGCACCACTTCAGGCCCACGGTCTATATGGGCGTCCCCGCGCTGTATAACGCGATCAACATGAACAAGGACGTGCAGGCCGGGAAGTACAATCTGAGTTCTATCAAGGCCTGCATCAGCGGTTCGGCTCCGCTGCCGCCAGACACCAAACGCCGCTTTGAGGATCTCACCGGAGGCACCGTCGCGGAAGGCTTCGGTATGAGTGAGATCGCCGTTGCGTCGCACTGTAACCCGCTCAAAGGCATCAACAAGACCGGCTCCATCGGAATGCCGCTCCCGGATGTTGACTCCCGGATCATCAGCCTGGACGATGGAGAGACCGAACTGCCCATCGGTGAGGTCGGTGAGCTGGTGATCCGCACCCCAACCATGATGCTGGGATACCACAACCGCCCTACCGAGACCGCAAACACTCTGCGTGACGGCTGGCTCTACACCGGTGACATCGCCCGGATGGATGAGGACGGGTATTTTTATATCGTTGACCGTAAGAAGGACATGGTACTGATCGGTGGCTTCAATGTGTACCCGAACGAGGTCGAGAAGGTGCTGATGGATCATCCGGCAGTCGCAGAGGTTGGTGTCGCCGGTATCCCGCACCCGGAGCGTGAAGGACAGGAAGCCCTCAAGGCATGGGTTGTGCTCGTACCGGGCCAAAGTACCACTAAAGAGGAGTTACTGGCGCACTGCGAGAAGTACCTCGCCCCTTATGCGCTTCCCCGGCGTATTGAGTTCGTCAGTGAACTACCCAAGTCCACCGTCGGGAAGGTTCTGCGCCGCGAACTGGTCCGGATGGAGACAGAGGGCTGAAACCCCCATAAGTCACCGGGGCAACGAAAGATGAACGGAGGGCACCTGGCCCTCCGTTTGTGATCCTGAACCCGATCAACTACCGCTTAAGCGGCAATCCCCGGCTGGCCCACAGGCCAGTACCTCCACGCAGATCATGAACGTCTCTGAAGCCGTGCTCGGCGAGTGTCGCAGCGCCCAGCCGGCTGCGGCTGCCGGATTCACAGATCACCACGACGGGCTTATCCCGCGGGATTTCGCCCAGCCGTGAGTCGAGATCGCCCAGAGGGATATTCACAGCGCGGCTGACGTGTCCACGGTGATACTCACCCGGTGAACGGACATCTACCAGCACATGGTCACTCTTCTGGATCGATTCACGATAGTCTTCAATCGAAACACTCTTGAAACCCTGACCGAGCAGGGCGCGCAGAAAGATCACCGTATCAGCCCCTACTGAGTCACCGGAAAGCCGGCTGCAGACCAGTCGATGATCCCGCCAAGATCGTAGACATCATACCCGCTTGCGGCAAGCTGGCTGGCCGCCGTCGCCGAGCGGTTGCCACTGCGACAGTACACGACGGTCGGGCGATCGGTGGGGAACTCAGAAAGATGCGCACTGAGTTCCTCGACAGGGATATTCACAGCCCCGGCAATATGCCCGGAGGCGAATTCCTCAGGTGTGCGCACGTCAACGAGGAAGTGCCGGCTGAAGGTCGTATCCGCGCCGAATTGATCTACGTAAGCCGCCGGATTGATGAGCTGGTTCTGCCCGGTGGCAGTCTGATCGGAGGCCGGGGCAGAGCAGGCAGACAGAAGGGCGATCAGAGAGAGAAGGAGTATAGGCAGGAAACGTCGGTACATTCAGTAACCCTTTCTGATGAGAGAGGCTCTCCTGAAAAGAGAGGCCAGCACATTGGGTCTATGGTTTGTTTCTCAGATATCCTCTACACTGACGACCGGTTGTTCCCATTACTTACGAGGCCAGGATGTCACATCCCGGCCTCGTTTCTTTCCCCGATGACCGCTTCGTATTCTCCCAGTAGCAGGATCAACCCTTCCTGTAGGTAGAGATCTTGAAGGGGAGGTAGAGCGGGCAGAAGGCGATAAAGGAGGTAAGCAGGAACACTGCGCCTAGAACGACCAGCACGACACCCAGAACGCCAGGCACAATGCCACTGAAGTACAGATAGGCGAACACAGCGGCAAGTGCGGCCCGGATAATGCGATCGACGTTGGACATGTTACGTTTCACGGTGACTCTCCTTGAATGCATCTGAATGATACGATGAGCATAGAAGAGAAACCGCGTCCTGTCGGTGACAATGTCACATAGACGACCGGGCCTGCAAACCAGCGTGATCCAGAACCTCGATCGCACCGCGCCCAGCCCGCACAATACCTGCACTCTCCAGATCCGCCAGCAGGCGGCTGATCACTTCCCGTGAACTGCCCAGCTCAGCCGCGATTTCCTGATGGGTCATCCGTACCGGATTCTGCGCCTGTGCCCGCTTCAGCAGCAGGGCGGCCACACGGCGATCCATGTGCTGAAACACCACCTCATCCACCACGGCCATCACCGTTGAGAGCCGCTGCGAGAGCATATCAAAGACGAAATCGCGCCACAGATCAGACCGCCGCACCCAATCACGGAAGGTATCAGCGGGGATCAGCACCGCTTCTGCCTCCCGCTCGACCGTCGCAATGGCCGGAAAGGACTGGTTGCTGAGGATGGCATTTGCCGTCAGCACACAGGACTCGCCGAGGCCAAAGCGATAGAGAGTGATCTCCCGCCCGGTTTCGCCGATCTTGTAGACCCGCACCACGCCGGAGACCAGCAGCGCGATCGCACTGGCCCGGTCGCCTGCGACAAATACGTCTCTGCCTGCCGGGATGCGGACAAACGATGCGGCTTGCTGGAATTCACGCGCTAACGGTGGGTCAGCACGCCGAAGAAGAGGTACTGCATGGACAATATGCTGATAAGTTTCTGGAGAAAGCAAGGGTGATTGTCCTCAAAGACAGCAGGGAAAAGCCGGTGAGCTGGCAACCGGGCCATCCCCATTCTGCACATTCTGATTTATACCACCCGCTAGTATACTTGGTAATGGTTTCCGGTTACTCAGCGAAAGGAGCCTCCGGGACATGAACGACTGGGAACGTTTCTTTGAACTGCACGCCACCAGCTACATGGAGAACATCTTCACCCGCAGCACCCTGGCGGAGGTTGATTTCCTTGTCGAGGTGATGGGCCTGCGCCCCGGCATGGCGATCCTGGATATGGGCTGTGGCACGGGCCGTCACAGCCTCGAGCTGGCAAAGCGCGGTTACAGGATGACCGGGGTTGATCTGAGCGGGCATATGCTGAACGAGGCCCGCAAATCTGCCAGCGCTGCCGGGGTGCAGATCGAGTGGGTACAGGCCGATGCCACAGCCTATCAGTCAGATACGCGCTTCGATGCAGCGATCTGCCTGTGTGAAGGGGCCTTCGGCCTGCTGGGTGCCGGGGAAGACCCCGCCGAGCACGATCACGCTATTCTGCAGAACCTCTACGCTGCACTCAGGCCGGGTGCGCCTGTCCTGCTGACGGCACTCAGCGCCCTGCGCCACATCCGCCAGTTCAGCCCTGAGGACGTCGCCGCCGGGAAGTACGATCCACTGACGCTGGTCGAGAGCGGTATGTTTGAGATCAAGGGCGAACAGATCCCAACCCGAGAGCGGGGCTACACCGCGCCGGAACTGCGGCTGCTCTTCCGCTTCGTGGGCTTCGAGGTGCTGCATACCTGGGGTGGCACAGCCGGGAACTGGGGCAGGCGCCCGCTGGAACTGGATGAGTACGAGATCATGGTCGCAGGGCGGAAGCCCGCCTGAGACGCCCCCCCGGCGGCCTTGCTACGGCGCGTCCAGATAGCGGCTCATATCCCAGATACGGACGCTGCCGTTCAGGCTGCTTGAGGCAAGGCGATAGCCATCCACAGACCATGACAGACAGTTGATCGAGCCCGTGTGCCCGTCGAGAACGTAACGGAGATCGCCAGTTATACTGTCCCAGAAATAGATTGCGCCATCCAGGTTACCTGAGATCACATACTGACCATCGGGCGACCAGCTAACTGCGTTGCCAACTAAGTTCGGTATCAGCTCGTTCGGGGAAAGTTCGTGTACGATGTCTAGCCGCAGAAGGTTCCAGACCTGGGTCTGACCACCCCATCCACCGGTTACAATTGAACTACTGTCGGGAGACCACGCTACCTGAGTCCAGGTTGCGTTTCTGAAGTCTCTCCCGGACATCACCATCCAGCCATCTGTAATCCACACTCGAATCTCCTGGTTTGATACTGCTGCCAGATATGCTCCATCAGGCGACCATTCAACATCTCTCAACACTTGATCTGTGAATTCGAAGGAGGCGATTGAAGTAAGATTGCTACTATCCACTACTATGGCATCTGAGATACCTGACAATGATCCTCTGTTTCGCATCAGTGCCAGTTTGGTTCCATCGGGCGACCAAGTTACGTCATAACCATCTTCAACGACTTGGCTCATAGGAACATCCTCACCGGACGCAAGATCAACCATTCGGATTCTAGTGGGCCCTGTAACTCCAATATCACCAAAGGCAATACGTTGACCATCGGGTGACCAGGCGACAGGTTGTCTACAACATGGCATTCCGCTGATTGACAGAGTCTCTGCGAGATTCTCGTCGTACAGTCGGACTTGCTCGTGAGCGTAATCAGCGATGAGCAAATGAGCATCCACGGGAGACCATGACGCACAGACATCTGTGCCAAAGCCATCCCCCAGCACGTAGGAGTCAGTGATATGATGGAGAGTGCTGGCGCAGCCAGTCAGCGCCAGAGCGACCACCGCAAGCGGCGCGATCAGCCAGCGCCAGACGGAGCCTGTCATGTCCGAACGCTCCTTTCTGTCACGCCACAGCGTAGCTCTCAGGATGCGCCGATCTGCTCCATCAGCGCCACCAGCCGCGGCTCCAGCGCGCCCATGCCCAGCTCGCGGATCTCCAGCGGCAGGCCGATCCGCGCGGCGGCGGCTTCGGCCTTGCTGCGCATCTCCTCGGTGAGGTCCTGCGCGAAGTAGATCACGCGCTTATAGCCCTTGAAGTACACGTCCCGCAGTTCCGGGTAGCGGTCGAGCCCCAGCCCACGCACCAGCACGGTATCGAATTGGCGCACCATGAAGTCGGTGAAGAAGTACGTCCCGAGCTCCTCGTGCAGGATGTCCTCGAAGGCCCCGTCCGAGAACATCTCGTAGCAGTGCAGGCCGGGCACGCGCTGGACGCCGATCCGGGCCAGCACCTCGTCCAGTTCGCCGCTGGTGCCGCAGTCCCCGTAAGCCAGCACGACGTGTTCGTAGCGCTCGCGCAGCTCCGCCAGGCGCTTCTCGACCGCCGCCGGAATTTTGCGGGGCGTACCGTGCAGCTGCGCGGGCAGCGCCCAGACGTCGGCGGGCCAGCCGTGGCGGTCGCGCAGCGCGATCACCTCGCGGACGATCGACCCGCAGGTCAGTATCGCGGTGTTCGTGGTCGTGTTGGCCTTCGCGTTCACTCTGCTGCCTCCCTGAGCCGGAACGTAGGGGGATGATCCCCGTACAGCCGCTGCGCCAGCGGGTCGGGCTGCCGCGCAGGCAGGATGCCGTCCAGATGCGGGTAAGGATCGACCCGGTGCGGCAGGCCCAGCGCCAGCATAAACTGCGCCTGGAAGTCCGGCTGCACGGGCAGTTCGATGCGCTCCAGCCGGCGGTAGAGAGCCGCCGCCTCCGCCCGTTTCTCCCGGTTGAGCAGAGCGATGCGCGCCCCGTCCCCGGCGGCGTTACCCACCGCCAGCACGCGCTCCGGGGGGCAGTCCGGGATCATCCCCAGGATCAGCGCCCGGAGCGGGTCGAT
>JADZAD010000280.1 GCA_020852775.1 Anaerolineae bacterium | reverse complement strand
GTTGCTTCCCCGGTCTGCGGAGCATTCTGGAAGAATGGGTCGGCATAATGCCATGGTTGGAGGTCGCCTGCCTCCACACCGAAACGCTCTGCGAGCTTTCTGTCGAGTTGTGCTTTGGCACGGCCAAAAGGCTCTATCGTCAGATGATACAGCCGGTCGAGCAGCGCGAAGAGTTCCGTATCATCGATTTCGGCGAGCGTTAGTGCCATATGGTGGTAGTGGCGGTAACCTATACGTCGCGCCCCCTGATTCCGCAAGCGGGCAAGCTGACGCAGTGTGTCTGCCACCCGGGTACCGATCTCCTTCGATGCCAGCCACGCCGCACGGCGCACCCCGGAGTCACTCTCGTGCAGCAGAATCTGCTCAATCTCGTTGTTGGAGACTTCGCGCCCATCGAGTTGCCCCCGGAAGTTCGTGAAAGCCTCCGTCGCCTGGCGGTCCAGTTCCACGATCTGCGCGATGGTTTCCGTGTCCATTTGTTCTTTCTCGGCGGTCAGGCGCATTAAGCGTACCTGACGTGCCAGCAAGGGGTCGCCTTGCGCGCTGCCAGAATTATCCCATTCACGCAGTTGCGCGAAGGCTATGCGATCTGCCTCAAACTCCATGATCTGGCGCTGGAGATTGGCGCGGCGTTCCAGCGCTTTGTCACTTCCTGTGGTGGCGCACTCCCATTCCGCGTGCGAGTGGGCGATGAACAACTCCCGGAAGGCCGCTGCCCGGTTGGCAACAAAGGCGCTGGCTTCGCTGATCATGGCATGTCTCCTGTGCTGTACAAACGCTACCAGAGAATACTCTTACCCGGTCTGCGCTGGCAACCACAGGGGGGCCGTGCTAAAATGCCAGATAGCTCAATCAATGGTCATTTCTTAACAACAAGCCTTTGTTCTCCCTTCACAAGCTCTCCAGGAGGTCCGTGTGTCGAACTGGACTAAGCTCCATGCGGTTGTGTTCTTCATCGGTTTTACGGCATTTGTCGTGGCGCTGGGGTTTGGTGCGACCTCCGGGGCGATCTGGGACCTCAGCCCGATGCTGGTCAATCTGCGCAGCCTTGGTGTCGGCTTTATGCTGGCGGGCCTGGTGCTCTGGATCATGCAGACTCGCGCCGCTGCCGGCAAGCCTGAACTCAACCCGTTCTTCGGCTTCCTGGCGGTGGTAGGAATAGCAGCCGTGCTGGTCTCCGTCCTGTTTCCCGGCTCCGGCCTGAGCCCGGTCCTGAACCTGGCAGGGATGGGAGCAGCGGCCGTCGCTCTGATCATCGGATTGCTCGTTATGGCGGTCAATCCTGCGTACCCGGAGCCGCTTTCCACCGTGTGGCCTGGCGGCCCGGCGAAATATCCCGGCCCGGATGCCAAAGCATTTAATGAGGCCCCACCGGATGCCCACCACGCGGCGCATGCTACCCCTGAACCTGCTGCGGGCCCTGCTGATGATGACCTGACGGTGATTGAGGGCGTCGGGCCACGTACTCAGGAAGTGCTGTACCAGGCGGGCATTCGCACTTTCAGCGCACTGATCGGGAAGTCAGGGGATGAGGTCAAGGGCTTGCTCCGGGCAAATGGCTACAAAGCTCCGGTTGATGCGACTTCCTGGAGCGCTCAGGCGGAACTGGCTGCTCAGGGGCAGTGGGATGCCCTCAAGGACCTGCAAAGCCGGCTGACAGCCGGACGAGGTTAGACCCCACATTATCATAGGCGGGGGCGGATGGAAGCCGCCCCCGTGCTGTGTCCTTATTCTGGCTGGCATTCAGGAGGAAATCTATATGCGTAGTAAAGTATCCATTGTCGGGGCCGGAAACGTCGGGGCGACCGCAGCGCACTGGATCGCCAACCGCGACCTCGCTGACGTGACCCTCATTGATATCGTCGAAGGAATGCCACAGGGCAAGGCGCTTGACCTGCTGGAATCCGGGCCGGTCGAGGGGTTCGACAGCCTGATCGTCGGCACAAACAAATATGAGGACACCGCCAACTCGGATGTGATCGTGATCACGGCCGGGGTTCCGCGCAAGAAAGACCCCGTCACCGGCCAGTTCCCAAGCCGTGACGAACTGGTGAAGATTAACCAGAAGATCGTCGGGGAAGTCGTGCGGAACGTGGTGCAGTATTCCCCGGACAGTATTCTGATCATCGTCTCGAATCCACTGGATGCGATGTGCCATGTCGCCTTGCAGGAGAGCGGCTTCCCCGCGCACCGCGTCATCGGACAGGCAGGCGCCCTCGATACGGCGCGCTACAAGACCTTCATCGCGCTGGAACTCGGCGTGTCCGTCAAGGACGTGCATGCGATTGTGCTCGGCGGGCATGGCGACACGATGGTGCCGCTGCCACGCCACACCTCGGTTTCCGGCATCCCGGTGCTGGAACTGATGTCCCGCGAGAAGCTTGACGCTATCATTCAGCGAACCCGTGATGGTGGTGGTGAGATCGTCAAGCTGCTGGGATACAGCGGCTACTACGCGCCAGCTTCCGCGTCTGTCAGCATGGTTGAGGCGATCATCAAGGATCAGAAGCGTGTGATCCCCTCAGCCGCCTATCTTACTGGCCAGTACGGTTACGATAAGCTGTTCATCGGCGTGCCGTGTGTGCTGGGCGCAGGCG
>JADZAD010000279.1 GCA_020852775.1 Anaerolineae bacterium | reverse complement strand
TTCGCTACCACACTCGGTTGGCCCGATGCAGGTGGCCTGCTGCCCGGCGCCGATGGCGCGGGGTACGCCGAACTGCATCTGACCGCGTTCAATACCAGTTTCATTGGCCTGTTCGATGGGTCGGTGTGGAAGGCATGGGCTGACCTCGACGGCCTGACCAACAACATCGTCGGGACGCTGCGCCTACTCGGTGAGAGCTTCGCGGAGACCGATGGCCTGCCACTGCTGATCGCTGCCTCGTGGGGATTAGCGGCTATCCTGTCGGTCTCGAACGCACGCGCAGAGTCGCGCCTGCTGCGAGCCTCCGGACTGCTGCTGGCCTTCGTCACGCTGCTCATTGTCCACATTTTCAATAACTATACCCACCCAGGCATCGAAACAATTCTCATGATGCTGGTGGCACTGGTGCTGGCATTTTTGTTCAGCCAGTGGCCAATCGAGGTTGACCCGAACACCGCGAACCTGTCCGGTACGGCGCTGCGTATGGTACGCCAGACGGCGGGCGCGTTGTTCATCGCGCTGGGTATCGTTTACTTCACCGGCCTGCTGAGTGACTCACCGTGGTATATCGTGCTCTGGTCACTGGGCAGCGCAGGGGCCATCGCCACGATGACCAACCCGCTGCTCGGCCCGCCAATCGCCTTCGCGGCGGTGATCATCACGCTGGCCGGGGAGAACCTCGCCGGGATGCTGGCCGTCACCGGCCTGCTGTTCCTGTACCTGCTGATCACTTTCTTCTTTGACAAGACGCGCCCGCGCCGCTGGAATCCGCTGGGGGCCGGGCTGGTACTCGGTGGGCCTGGGCTCGCGGCGGCGGGCCTGCTGCCGATGGGCGTCCTGAGCCTCGGTGCGCTGGAAGCACAGGTCCCGGCGACGCTGCTGGCATTGGCCGCACAGGGCTTCCTGATCTTCACCGCAGCCCAGGCTGGCGGTGCTTCGCTGAACCCGTTGACGATCATCATCCAACTGCTGGCGACCCTCGCAGGCGTGCTGCTGGTTGAGCGGCTGATGGCGGTGGACTTCCTGCGGAACATCGACGCACGCCTGCGCCGCTTGATTTACACGGTGGTGATGGGCTTCGTGCTGGCGTTTGCCTATTCGGTGCTGGGCGGTGCTTCACCGGGTGTGCCAATTATACAGGCACTGTTCGTTGGCCTGGTTTCGGCAGCGGTGCTGGTTATCACCATGGGTGAGCGCGCGCTGTACTGGCGTGAGTTCATCGAGCACGAGGAAAAGGAAGAAGAGGTTCTCGAAGAGGACGAGATTACCGGGGCGAGCGTGGCGAAGGCGCGCCGTTCCTGATCTTCCCGATAGCGAAACAAGAAAAGGCCGCCCATCCGGACGGCCTTTTTGTATTCGTGATGCTACAGGTCTTTGATCTTCTGCGCAATCCGCAGGCTGTTGCGGAAGAGTGGCATATACTCGATGAAACCCTGGTACTTGCCCTGTGAAACACCACGCAGGTAATTCCGCAGCACGTCCACGACCCCTGGCAATACCTTGAAGCCATGCGCCCGGTGCGCCATCACGATGAAAGCATCCGCCTCCGGCTTGCCGAATGTCTCCTCCAGAAAGATTGCGGTGATACCGCCGGTGAACAGCACCGCAAACTGATCGAACCAGTCCGAGTGGCGCTCACGGAAGCTGGTCGGGACGGGCAGTTCGGACTGCTCGGCCTCCGCGACCTCCGCCGGGTAGTCCGCGAGGTAACGCCGCAGCAGAGCGCGGCTGTACGCGATCAATGCGTCGCTGGTGGTTGAGGCCGGGTCGTCGTCATAGGGCCACGGGGGGTTAGTGCCCCAGGCGATACGCGGCGGACAGACACAGAACAGCCGGTTCGCCCAGAAGAAGGCGGCGGTCTCCGCCGTCGGGTAGAGCAGGTTGGGCTGGAATACCCACTCCGCTTTGCTCTCCCCGAAGAACTGGGCCAGAAAGGCCACCGGGTCACCGGTTGCGATCGCCCGCCCCGCCTGCTCAACGGCGGCATCCCAGGGCGCACGGTCACGCTCCCACAGGTCTTTCAGATGGTACGTGTGCATGAAGTCGCGCAGATGGGCCGACCACTCCTTCGGAGCCCATGCAGGGAGGGTCGCCCCCCGCGCGCGTAGGCCGGGCCAGTCAAGGCAGACCGCGTAGCTGAAAAGCTCGTCGAGGACGTGCCCACCGTCAAGCAGATTCTGCATAATGGCGGTTGCCGGATGCTCGGCAGCCCCCGCCTGCAGGAGTGTGTTCCTCACAAGCCTGGCCTGTGCGTGGACACCGTGCGGCTTCTGCTGCTGCTCATCCTCCGGCCAGCGGGTCGCGGCCAGAACCGCCGTCAGCAGGCGGATACGTTAATCGATCAGGACTTTGATCGCCGGGCTGCTCATCATGCCCCCTTTATCGTGCACAGAAGCCTATTACACGCTCCGCGGCTTCTTCAGGGTCTCCAAGCGGGATCAGGGTGAGGCGGACGCTGCTGCCGCTCAGTTCATTCTGAAAGGCCGCCATCAGCCCGGGGAGGGCCGAGAGCGAGGCGGCATAGG
>JADZAD010000278.1 GCA_020852775.1 Anaerolineae bacterium | reverse complement strand
GTCCAGGGCATCAAAAGGGACACCAAGCAGATAGACTACCCCCGCCCACACAAAACGCCCCTGTGCCGCCCGGATGCCAGCCGCAATTGCCAGGACGAGTCCCATCAGCGTCAATAGGTCAGGGCCAATTCTCAGGGCAATCAAGCCGCGGGCCATGCCAGACACGATCCCTGCTCCGCTCTGGCGGAGCCATGCGGTGAAGGTCTGTGGGCGTTCGGGGGCAGTGGCTTCTGATGACGGGGTGCTTTCATTCATAACCGGCTCCGTGAAGGGTTGCAGCGAGGCGAAACTTCAGTCGATACGAACCTGCGTGAGCCCCGGCAGTGAGATTGCTCTTGCCAGACGCCATCGGAGAGGATATACTACCTCCCAGTCGCCGCTTACCCGAAATCAGGGCGGCGCATTTCGGGGCGTAGCGCAGCTTGGTAGCGCGCAGCGTTCGGGTCGCTGAGGTCGTCGGTTCGAATCCGTCCGCCCCGACTGTAGGGCAAGTCTCCATGAGGCTTGCCCTTTCTTATTGCTTGCCACTCTGGCGTTCAAGCATCTTGGCTTCCTGCCAGAGTACCTCCATATCGTCCAGCGACATCGAGCGCAGGTCAACACCCTTCTGGCGGGCGCTGCGCTCAATGTGCGTGAAGCGACGATAGAACTTGCGGTTGGCAGCCCGGAGTGCGTCCTCCGGGTTCACGCCGTGCCAGCGCGCCCACACCGAGGCGACCAGCAGCAGGTCTCCAATCTCATCGAACTTCTCTGCCGGAGTGATGGCGTCCAGAATCTCCTGGATTTCCTCATGCAGTTTAGCGATCACGCCGCTCTCATCCGGCCAGTCCCAGCCTACCTGCCGGGCACGCTCATCATATGCATGTGCCTGTGCTAATGCCGGAAGCGATGCGGGCAGGCCGTCCAGGAGGCTCTTTTCAGATGCACCGATTGACCTGCGCTCCTGTGCCTTAATCTGTTCCCAGTTCGCCTTCACCTGCTCCGGATCCCCATTGACGTTGACATCACCCCAGACGTGTGGATGGCGACGTTTCATCTTCGCGTCAACAGTGCGTATCACGTCTGCCATTCTGAACTCGCCATCCTCGACCGCTATCTGGCTGTGCAGGACGATCTGCAGCAGGAGATCGCCGAGTTCCTCCATCAACTTCTCCGGGATTTCAGAGTCTATAGCATCAAGCACCTCGTAGGCTTCCTCGATAAGGTGCGGGCGGAGGCTGAAATGCGTCTGTTCCTGGTCCCACGGGCAGCCTTCGGGGGCGCGCAGGTGGGCGATCGTCTCCTGAAAGCCTTCGAGACTGGCGACGGCTCCCGGTGAAGCGTCATAAGGAGGCACATAAACGGTGGCAAGCAGTCCGGGCTCGATTCGATCTATCTCATGAAGCGGAATTCCTGCCGCGCTCTGCGAGGGCATTCCAGCGGCCTGAATCATCATCACCGGATGCTCATCCGGATACTGGTTCATCAGCGTGAGCTTCAGGTCGGAGGCAACCATCCGGCTGTAGACCTGCGCGATGAGCGCGGGTTTGTCCGGGTTGAGTGGCGGATGATGGAGCGTGGCGAGGTCAAGCGCATCCACCACCTGAAGCCCATCACTGGCGTCAACCCCCACCAGCGCCAGCGCCGGCTCGATGAAGCTGACACCGGAGACGATCACAACCGGGATGTTCCGGGTCTTGCAGGCCGCCATCAGGCGGGTTACGGTTGCCTCGGCCACCATCGGATCACCGGGCACCGCGTACAGCACCTCGCCTGCCTGTGCGACGGCGTCCATCAGCGCCGCGACAATGCTGTCATAGACCTGATCAAACGCATCGTGCTGCTCGTACAGGTCGTCGAAGGAATACAGGGTGGCGCCGCCCGGCAGCGCCTCGACAACTGGGTGCTGCCGGGTTCGCAGATAGATTCGTGGGGCACTGCTGAGAACCTCCCACGCCCGGCGGGTGAGCAGACCAGGGTCGCCTGGCCCCAGGCCAACAATTGTGATGCCCATCGCTTAAGTCCTTACCCTACTTGTAAGCCACAATGCCGAATGCCTGAGGCTGCGGCCTGATCTGGCTAAACCCCGCGTCATGCAACCGCCGGATGACGCCCTGCCACGTGCGGCTGACCGTTTTGCTCTTCGGGTCGCCCACGTAGTGAAAGACCCTGCCCCTGCCCCGCAGCACCCGATACAGTTCGTGGTAGAAATCCGTGGAATAGAGATGCCCGGCAAGCGCGAAAGCAGGCGGATCGTGTATGACACAGGAGAAGGAACTGTCGTCCATCTCTGCAATCACATCGAAGGCATCACCTATGTACTGCGTAATACGCGGATTATCGAACAGTTCGTCCGACCACGGGTTGAGCCGGGCGATCTTCAGTGCCACCGGGTCTACCTCGACAGTGGAGACGTGCTCCGCCGTCCGTGCAGCATAGATTGCGGTGTATCCCAGGCCAGTGGCGGTATCAAGCACCTGTCCCATCGGGCGCACTGTGCGGATCTTACGGGCAGTGTCTTCCAGCGGGTCGATGCCTTCGATGCGGTGCATCGTCAGCCCAGAAACCAGCGCAGTAGGGGCCGTGCGCGTCGGGAAGAGCGTCCTCACCCAGTTTGTCGCTTCTGAGAAGGTACGTATTTCGTAAAGGTCGCCATCGTCCGCCAGCGTGAAGCACTTGTTGGGTGCATCGACCACCCCGGCAAGGCTTGCCCATGAAAGCTGCCGCCCGTCCGGAAGGGTCACGCCATCCGCTGACAGCCCTAGTGTCGTTCGAGTACGACCGAGGTCCAGCGATGCCTCAATAGCTGGCAGGCGGGCCTGCCATGCCGCCAGTATAGGCGCGGCCTGATAGTGTGACAGCACTACACGAAGTTTCATGCGTACCGCGGAGTTCTCCCCGTCTGACACCTGCAACGCTCCGGAATAGCAAAGAGACCGCAGCAGCGGTCTCCCTGACATAGTGCCTGTTGAACGGCCAAACCACCCTAGCGCTTGGTGTAGGTCGGAGCCTTACGGGCGCGCTTGAGGCCGGGCTTCTTGCGTTCCTTGGCGCGGGCATCCCGCGTCAGCAGGCCCGCCTTCCGCATCGGGCTGCGGAGTTCCTCATCATAGCGGACAAGGGCGCGCGCCATACCGAGCTTGACCGCGTCACTCTGCCCGGTGATACCCCCGCCCGCTACCTGGACAGTCACATCAAAGCGACCGGCCATACCGGCAGCTTCAAGCGGCTTCATCAGGTTGGTGGCATCGCCTACACGGGGGAAGAACTCCTCCACCGGCTTGTCGTTGACAATCACTCGCCCCGTGCCATTCGGGTAAATCCGCACACGGGCACTTGAGGTCTTACGGCGGCCTACGCCTTCGTAATACTGGTCAGCCATGCTTCACTATCCTTCTCGTAGGTTCCTTTTGTGCCCACTACTCCGCGAACGGGAATGGCCTGGGGTTCTGCGCCTGGTGCGGATGCTCCGGCCCGGCGTAGATCTTCAATTTGCGGATCACCTGAAAGCCCAGCGGGCCCTTCGGGATCATCCGGCGGACGGCTTCGTGCAGCGGGAATTCCGGCTCACGAACCAGCATGTGGCGCAGCTTTATCGAGCGCAGGCCGCCGGGATAGCGCGAGTGCTTGTGGTAGTACTTGTCATCAAGTCGGTTCCCGGTAACGCGGATTTTCTCAGCGTTGATCACAATCACGAAGTCACCGGTATCCAGATGCGGGCTGAAGATCGTCTTATGCTTGCCACGCAGGACGCTTGCAATCTGCGAAGCGAGACGGCCGAGGGTCTTATCCGTGGCGTCAACGACGTACCACTCCCGCTGGATATCCTCTGGCTTGGCTGTATACGTTTTCACGTGAAGGACTCCTTGTTGTCTGCCTCTGCTGCGGGCAGTTCTACGTCTTCGTATTCCACGGCGGTCAGCGTCAGCCCACATGCGGGTGCCAGCCTCAACGCCGGATCTATCCTGCGGGAGGATAGTATATCCACAAACCGGGTCTTTGTCACCCTGCCCTGCCCGACGGCCACCAGCGCACTGACGATTCGCCGTACCATCCGGAACAGAAAGGCATTCGCGGTGATGGTAAACCGGTACTCATCATCCACCGGACCGCTATCCCAGCGGGATACCCACACCGTCCGCACGGTGTTTTCTCCGACAGGCGGCGTCCCAAAGGCGGCAAAGTCATGCGTTCCAGTCAGGTGGCTTGCCGCTGCACCTGCCCCGGCGACATCGAATGGCTCAGTCAGATGCCAGGCGCTATTCCGACGAAGCGGATCACGCACCGGGCTGACATACAGCCGGTAAACATACGTCCGGCTGCGAGCATCAAAGCGCGGGTGAAACCCTGGCTGCGCTTCACTGACTTCGCGGACAGCCACATCCGCAGGAAGGTAGTGATTGAGCGCCGCCTCCAGGGACTTCACTCCGTGCTGCCAAACCAGGTCAAAGGCGATCGTCTGGCCGCTGGCGTGTACACCCGTGTCCGTCCGACCAGCCGCGATGACCCTGACAGGCGCCCCGGAGAAGCGCCTCAGCGCCTCTTCCACTACGCCCTGCACGGTCTGCGCGTTGGCCTGCTTCTGGAAGCCCATGTAGGCAGTTCCGTCGTAGGCCAGTGTTGCGCGGTAGCGCATGGAGCAGCCGGTCTTAGTCCTGGCTCTCCAGCAGCGCCAACATGACCATCTCAGCCGCGTCGCCGACGCGCTGCCCCATACGGATCACCCGGGTGTATCCACCCGGACGGGTGGCATAGCGCGGGGCAATCTCATGGAACAGCTTGTACACGATCTCACGGTTATGGATGTCACGGGCAATCAGACGCTGAGCATGAGCCGCGATTGCGTGCGCGTACTTCTCGAGCTCATCCGGGTTTCCGGCATGTGCGAGCAGGGTACGCGCCTGCGCCGTCGTGAGACGACGGTTGAGTGCCACCTCATTACGATCCTCGGCCAGTTCGACGAGCGCTTCCGCATCTCCACGGTTACGTGCCAGCGTGATCATCTTCTCTGCCTGAGCGCGGATTGCCTCCGCCTTGGCACGGGTGGTCTTGATCTTCTCATGCATGAACAACTGGGTGATCAGGTTGCGACGCAGACTCTTACGATGATCAGTGTCGCGTCCAAGCCGTTTTCCTGCAACTCTGTGTCGCATGTCTTTCGTTACCTCACTGGTTCAGCCAACGCCCTGCCCGTTCCGCGTCAGTCAGCGGATGGCAGGGTGTAATGTGCGTCCGGGCTTACGTAGCCCTTTTCCTTCAGTCGATCCACGAGCTCGCCCAGGGACTTATCCCCGAAGTTGCGAATGGCCAGCATCGCATCTTCGCCCTTTTCAAGGATTTCGAGCACTTCGCCCACGGTGACAATTCCCGTGCGCTTGAGGGAGTTGAATACCCGGACACTCAGGTCCAGGCCCTCAATCGGGAAGTCGTAGAACTCAGGACGACGAGCCTCTTCAACAACTGGCTCCTGCGATTCCGCCTTGAACGACAAGGGATCGACATTCGCGATGATCCCCAGGTGCTGCATCAGCAGCGTGGCCGCCTCGCTCATCGCCTCTTCCGGGGCAATGGTGCCATCTGTCCAGACCTCGAGGATCAGCTTATCATAGTTAGTCTTCTGGCCGACCCGCGCGCGATCCACGTCGTAGTTCACGCGCCGGATCGGGCTGTAGATCGCATCAACCGGGACTTCACCGATAGGCAGCCGCTCGCGCTCTTCTGCAGAGGAATAGCCGCGCCCGGTCTCGACCGTCATTTCCATCTCGACCCGCGCCGTATCGTCATCGATTGTGAAGAGATACAGGTCAGGGTTTTTGACCTCAACTTCACCCGGAACGATCAGATCCGCAGCGGTCACCACGCCACCCTGCACGTCAAGGCGCAGCCGGGCCGATTCTACGTCATGCAGCACTACGCGGAGCTGCTTTACCTGCAGGATCAGAGCGGTCATATCCTCACGGACATGTGGAATGGCCGCAAATTCATGCGGGACATCCCCCACCCGGATCGAGGTCACCGCAGCGCCAGGCAGCGATGACAGCATGATGCGGCGCAGGGCCACCCCGATGGTGTGGCCGAAGCCGCGCTCCAGCGGGCTGATGATGAACTTGCCGTAATTCCGCGACATCGCGTCGCGCTCGATCTTCGGTAGTACCATTGTGCTCGTAGCCAACGAACCGCCTCCTCAGTCTCCGGGCCAGAGAGTCCGCCGCACCGTGCGACAGGCTCTATACCCCACAACAAGCCGACCGGCGGACCCGCGAGGGCTTTAGCCCTGGCAACCCGCCAATCGGCCCGTGTAGTTTCCGCATTTCGGCCTAGCGGCTGTAGTACTCGACGATGAGCTGCTCGTTAACAGGCACGTCGATTTCGACGCGCTCAGGGGCACGCAGCACCTCAGCCGAAAGCGCCTTGATGTCTCGCTTCAGCCACTCCGGCGGAGTGGACTGCTCGGCAAAATCGCGCACCTGCTTGAAATATGTGCGCTTCGCGCTGCCTTCACGAACTTCGACCCTGTCACCGGCACGCAGGATGTAGGAGGGGATATTAGTGCGGCGTCCGTTGACATTGAAGTGCCCGTGCTGCACCAACTGGCGAGCCTGTGCGCGGGACTCCGCATACCCCAGACGGAAGATCGCGTTGTCCAGGCGCTGCTCCAGCAGTGTGAGCAGGTTTGAGCCAGTCAGGCCCGAATGCTGCTGCGCGACCCGGAAATAGCGCCGGAACTGGCGCTCCAGGATGCCGTAGATACGGCGCAGCTTCTGCTTCTCGCGGAGCTGGACAGAGTAGTCCGAAGTGCGGCCGCGGCCAAACTGACGGTTGGGGCCATGCTGGCCCGCAGGATAATTGCGCTTTTCAATCGCGCACTTTGTCGACAGGCAGCGGGAACCCTTCAGGAAGAGCTTCTGGCCTTCACGCCGACAAAGTTTACACACTGGCCCAGTATAACGTGCCATACCTGTGCTTCATCCTTTGTTGCAGTGTTACAAAGTGGACACGGCTCTGGCGGATTCGCCCTGCCGCGTTCCACATCATCAACAGATTTCGGGCTACACGCGGCGTTTCTTACGCGGGCGGCAGCCATTGTGGGGCACGGGCGTCACATCGGTGATGGAGCGCACCTTCAGGCCGCTGCTTACGACCGCGCGAATAGCGGCCTCACGCCCGGGGCCGGGGCCCTTCACAAACACATCGACTTCACGCATCCCGTTTTCCATCGCCTGCTCACTGGCCTTCTGGCCGGAGAGCTGCGCGGCGAACGGGGTACTCTTGCGGCTGCCCTTGAACCCGGACAGGCCGGCACTTGACCAGGTCACCACGTTCCCCTGCTGGTCGGTCATCGTCACAATGGTGTTATTGAACGTGGCGTGAATATGTGCCTGCCCGTAAGGTACGTTCTTGCGTGTCTTCTTTGCGGCGGCTGCGCTGCCACTACGCGTCGTCCTGCGTCCCATTCTTCCTCCACTGACTCCTGCAAGCCGAACAGTGCGGCTCCCGGCTGTGCCAGGAGCACATCCCGAACCGGTAGATTACTTCTTGGTTGCGCCACGACGGCGGCCACGGCCCGGAACCGTCTTACGCGTTCCACGGCGGGTGCGCGCATTCGTGCGGGTGCGCTGCCCACGCACCGGCAGATTGAAGCGATGCCGCAGGCCACGATAAGTCCCGATGTCCCGCAGGCGCTTGATGTTCAGCTCGACTTCACGCCGCAGGTCACCTTCAACACGATAGTTGCTGCCAATGAACTCACGCAGCGCCTGCACCTCAGCCTCGGTGAGGTCTTTGATGCGTGTCTCCGGGCTGACGCCCGTCCCGGCCAGAATCTGGCGGCTGCGGGTGCGGCCAATGCCGTAGATGTAGGTCAGGCCGATCTCTACCCGCTTATCACGGGGCAGGTCAACACCTTCAATACGTGCCATGGTTGATCTCCACGCTTGTGTTACTCGCGCCTCTAACCCTGGCGCTGCTTGTGCTTCGGATTTTCACAGATGATCATGACCACGCCCTTGCGCTTAATCACGCGGCACTTCGGGCAGCGGCGCTTGATGGATGTGCTAACTCTCATGTTAAGCTGTCCCTGCTCTGCAACGACCGTCTCACGCCGCATTTCTGTCGGAGCGAACGGTCATTCTGGGTTTTAGGCACTGCCTGACGGTAAGCGAAAGAAGATTATAACAGGTTGGTACCCGGCAGGCAAAAGGCTGCCGCCCATTCCGCTTCTCTTTCAGTCAAACCTGGTCAGGACGTCTGGCCCGTCATCGGTTACTGCAATTGTGTGTTCAAAATGAGCACACAGTTTGCGATCCTTCGGGACGACCGTCCAGTGGTCATTCAGGACCATCAGATCGCGCTGTCCCATCATCACCATAGGCTCCACCGCAAAGGTCATGCCCCGGCGCAGTTGGATGCCTTTTCCCGGTTCTCCCCAGTTGGGGATGTGCGGGTCTTCATGCATCTGCCGTCCGACGCCGTGACCACCGTACTCGCGAGGAACCGTGAAGCCGAACCGGGCAACGAACGATTCGACAGCATGGCTCACATCACCCAGGCGGTTCCCGACGACGCACTTGCTGATCGCCTCAGTCAGCGAGTCCTCCGTTACCCGGAGGAGGTGTTCGGCTTCCACGGAGATTTTGCCTACCGGCCATGTGTAAGCCGAATCCCCAACGTAGCCTTTGTACTCGGTGCCACAGTCGAGGGTAACGATGTCACCCTCTTTAAGCACACGCTTGCCGGGTATCCCGTGCACCAGTTCTTCATTGATGCACACCGTCACCACCGCCGGGAACGGGTGGCGGCTTCCGGGCGGATACCCGAGGAACGCAGGTGTGGCGCCGTGGCGCTTGATAACCTGTGCGGCGATGGCATCCAGCTCGATCGTGGCAACACCAGGGCGTACCGCGTCTCGCATCGCCATATGCGCTTCGAAGTTGATCTTGCCTGCTTCGCGCATCAGTTCGATTTCTGCGGCGCTCTTCAGGCGAACCCCGCCTCGCAGCGATTGGATGTTCATGCTCGCTCTTATCTGTCAACCGTGGACTCGACGTTCGACTGCGGCCAGAAGGTCAGCGGCCACCTCATCGATTGTCTGCTCCCCATTCACGCGCTCCAGCAATCCATAGGCGTGGTAGTAGCCTACCAGCGGCGCTGTCTCCGTCAGGTAGATGGTAAATCGCCGCAGAGCAACTTCCATCGTATCATCGGCCCGGCCCTCTTTCTTGCTGCGCTGCATGATGCGTTCAAGCACCACGTCTTCATGCGCCTCCAACAGGAGGGCTGCGGTCACACTCTGGTTGAACTTCACCTTCAATAGATCCCGCAGCGCATCCGCCTGCTTGAGATCTCGCGGGAAACCATCCAGAATTGCACCGTTCCTGCAGTCCGGTTGAGACAACCGCTCCTGCACCATCGCGATGGTATCCTCGTCCGGGACGAGATTACCGCCCGCAATGAGTTCCTGCACTTTCCTTGCGAAGGGCGTATCCTGCGTCTTGAGCGCCCGGAACAGGTCTCCAGTGGAGATCTGTGGGATGCCGAGGCTCTCAACCAGCCGCTTCGCCTGTGTCCCTTTGCCTACCCCGGGGGGGCCCAGTAATACAAGAAACACTGCCATGTTGCTTTCATACTTTCTAGCCCCTCACACAGTTGAGCGCCCAATCAGAACCCGGCGCTCGCCATGACACACTAACGGATGAAGCTGTCCCGGTGGCGCATGACCAACTGAGACTCGAATTGGCGCATCGTGTCGATGATTACACCGACCACGATGATCAGGCCACCACCGCTGATGACCCGCAGGGCTGGCTGGATTTCCGTACCAGTCCCTGGGCTGATGATGTTCATCAGCACGGTCACCATACCCGGCAGAACTGCGACCAGGCCCAGAAAGAGTGCACCCACGATGGTGATCCGTGATACAACCCGGTTGATGAACTCCTCGGTACGCTTCCCCGGGCGGATGCCCGGAATAAAACCACCATTGTGCTGGAGCGCATCGGACAGGTTCTGGTTGCGGATCATGACATCAGTGTACAGATACGTGAAGCCCACGACCATCGCAAAGTACACGATCCAGTAGGCGACCTGGCCACCTGATGTAGCACCACCCTGGTTCCCGAAGAAACCACTGATCGCAGTGGCGGAGTTGGCGACAAATGGCGCCGGGCTCTGCACCAGATAGCCCGCGATGATGCCAGGGAACGTCAGGAATGCCTGTGCGAAGATCAGCGGGATCATGCCCGCGGTGTTGACGCGCAGCGGAAGGTACGTCGTGTTACCACCGTACATCTTGGTACCCCGCACGCGCTTCCCGTATTTGACTGGGATGCGGCGCTGCCCCTCCTGCACCATGACGATCACAAAGACCGTCACCAGCGTCAGGGTCAGGAAAATCACGATGTTCCGGACGGTCACGAACGCATCTACAGTGCTGATCAGACGCACGATGCCAAAAGGCAGCCGCGCCACGATACCCGCAAAGATGATCAGCGACAGGCCATTTCCAATTCCATCTTCAGTGATGAGCTCGCCCAGCCAGATGGCGAACATCGTACCCGCGGTCATCACCGCGATGACTGATGCGGTCAACAGGATATCCTGGCCGAAACCGGGGATAATCGCATTTCCACCGGCCTGCGCGCCGAACAGATTGATCTGCCCGACCGACTGGAAGATCGCCATCGGTATGGCCGCAAAGTACGTGTAACGATTCAGCGTGTCACGCCCCGCCTGCCCTTGCTTGGTCAGTTCTTCAAGCGCCGGGACAACCGGGGTAAGTAACTGTATGATGATGCTGGCGGAGATATACGGATACACCCCCATCGCCAGCACCGAGAAATTTGAAACCGCACCGCCGGACAGCAGGTCGAGTACGCCTGCGAGCGCACTCAGCCCCGTGCCCGTTGCCGGGTTGAGGATGTTACTCAACGCATCAGCATCAACGCCGGGTACCGGTACGTTAGCGGCAAGCCTGTAAATGAGCAGGATGCCGATCGTTATCAGGATGCGCTTCCGGAGGTCCTGAAGCCGCCATACTTCCCTCAGGCCGGATAAGACTGCGGACATTGCCTCGTCCTCTCTTCGCGTCTCTGCTTAAGACAACCGCCGCGCAGTGTTATTCTGCTGCAGCCGTCTGGGGAAGTTTCTTGATCGTGGCACGCGCCCCGCTCTCATCCAGCGGAAGCTCCTCCACTGAACCACCGACGGCCTCGATCTTCTGGCGAGCGCCGGTTGTGAAGCCGTGCGCCTGCACCTTGACCCCAAATTTGAGGTCGCCACGCCCCAGGATCTTGACCGGGAAGGTCGGTTCCTTGATCAGGCCCACGGCTGCCAGTGTCGCTGGCGTCACCGCATCACCCTTCTTGAAGTTCTCACCGATCTGATCGACATTCACTTCCTGGTAGATCACCCGGAAGATGTTCGTGAAGCCGCGCTTGAAAGGCAGGCGCCGGATCAGTGGGAGCTGGCCACCCTCAAAGTAGCCGCGCTTTCCACCACCCTTGCGGGCGCCCTGGCCTTTCGTACCGCGCCCGGCAGTCTTGCCCTGTCCGGCAGCGATACCGCGACCTACTCGCTTGCGCTTTCTGGTTGCCCCGCTATCAGGACGCAGGTCGTGTAATTTCATCGTCGTTACTCCACCGTTTCAATCTTCACCAGGTGGTTGACCATCCGGAGCATGCCGCGCAGCGCGGGGGTATCCGTGTGTTCAACCGTCTGATGCATCCGACCCAAGCCGAGGGCACGGACGGTGTCCTTGTGCCGCACAGAGTAGCCGATCGGGCTCTTGATCAATGTCACGCGCACCATTGCGGGCGCGGTGCTCTTCTTCTTCGCCATCACTCACCACCCGTCTTGGCGCGGCGCAGCCAGAAAGGCACAACCTCGGAGGGTTCCTTGCCACGGCTGCGGGCGATCTCTTCGTAGCTCATCAGGCCCGACAGGCCATCAAGCGTCGCGCGGGCCACGTTCAGCATGTTGGCGCTACCCTGCGACTTGGTCAGGATGTCCTTGATACCTGCGGCCTCCACCACGGCGCGCACCGCACCACCGGCGATGACGCCGGTACCCGGCGACGCGGGGCGCAGCATCACGGTCGCTCCGCCGAACTCGGCGGTTGTAGCATGCGGGATGCTCGTGCCGATGACGAACACCTGGCGCATATTCTTGCGCGCGCTTTCGGATCCCTTGCGGATAGCATCAGGGACAGAGCGGGCCTTGCCCGTGCCTACCCCTACTCTACCCCGGTTGTCACCAACGACGACCACCGTGCGGAAAGCAAAGCGGCGGCCACCCTTGATCACTTTTGCAACGCGCTTGATGTCCAGCACGCGCTCGTCGAGTTCTTCGCGGTCATCCTGGACTTTCGGTTCACTACGTCGTCTTCCCATGACTGTCTCCATCTACCACTCGTGAAAGCAGTGTGTTTCTGCTGGCGCTACGAGCGTGCTGATCGCTAGAAATCCAACCCGGCTTTACGCGCCTCATCGGCCAGGGTCTTGACGCGGCCATGATACTTGTAACCACCACGGTCAAAGACAACCTGCTTAACCCCGGCCTGGATCGCGCGTTCCGCGACGAGCTGACCGACCAGGGCTGCCTGCTCAGACTTGTTCTTGCCGTCCACCGCTGAACGCAGTTCAAGGTCAACGGTCGAGGCCGACGCCAGCGTGTGGCCCACGCTGTCATCGATCACCTGAGCATATATATGCTTATGGCTGCGGAAGACGTTCAGCCGCGGGCGCGCGGGGGTCCCGGAGACGTGCTGCCGGACCCGGCTGTGCCGCCGCGAACGTGCTTCCTGACTCTTCTCACTCATAGCGTTCCACTCATTCTCCAGCAATAGTGCGAATAAGTTCTGAGCGCAGGCCTCTGACAATAGGCCTTTTGCCCCTGCCGGCAGCGCCGGCCAACGCGCACTCCGCCGTGCGGCTGCTGGGAGCCCGGGCGGAGATACCGCGAGGTATCCAGGCTAACCGGTCTTACCAGCCTTGCCTGCCTTGATCCGGACGGCCTCGCCAGCATAGCGGACACCCTTGCCCTGGTACGGTTCTGGCGGACGAAGTTTGCGGATGTCCGCCGCGATCTGGCCTACCAACTGCTTGTACACCGACGAGATCAGGATAGTCGCACCGCGATCTTCCACCTGGAAGCTCACGATGTCCGGGGGCTCCACTTCAATGTCGTGGGCGTACCCGAGGCTCAACTTCAGGTTCTTGCCGACCATCTCGGCACGATACCCGGTACCGCGTACTTCCAGCCGAATGACGAACCCGTTGCTCACGCCCTCGACCATATTGTTCAGCAGAGCGCGGGTCAGGCCATGAAGCGCGCGGTGATGCCGCTGATCGGTCGGGCGGGTGACGCTCAACACGCCGTCCTCTACCCCGATCCCCAGCTCCGGGTCGAACTGCTGGCTCAACGTACCCTTGGGCCCCTTAACCGTGACATAGTTGTTCCTGATGTCCACGGTGACGCCCGCCGGCAGTGAGATAATCTTCTTGCCAATACGTGACATCTCATTCACTCCATGCATCGAGCCTCGGACGCCGGAAGCCAGGCGACAGCTTACATCCTGACGGTGTCGCGTGCCTTCCGGCGCCTCAGGCCGGTGATTACCACACGTAGCAGAGCAGTTCCCCACCGACCCGGCTGCGACGCGCGCGCTGCCCGGTCATCACGCCCTGCGGTGTCGTGAGGATAGCGATGCCCATACCGCTCATCACCCAGGGGATTTCCTGGGAGTTGGTGTAGATACGGCGGCCTGGCTTGCTCACGCGCTTGAGGCCCGAAATAACCGAGCGGCGTGTGCGGTGAGTCCCCACGTACTTGAGCTGGATCACGATGTTGCTGAAGGGTTTCTCATCGGAGACCACGTAGTCAACGATATACCCTTCTTCCTTGAGAATCCGCGCGATTTCCACCTTGATCCGCGAGTATGGCACCTTCACCTCGGCATGGCGCACGAGGGCGGCGTTGCGGACGCGGGTCAGCATATCGGCGATTGGATCGTTTACAAACATGATGCTGTATTCTCCTGCCTGCTGCGGCCCGTTACCAGCTTGACTTGACCACACCCGGGATATGGCCCTTGAGAGCCATCTCTCGGAAGCAAATCCGGCACAACTGGAACTTACGGATGTAGCCCCGCGGACGCCCGCAGACCTTGCACCGGTTGTGTACCCGGACTCCAAACTTGCGGTTCGCTTCGCGATAGGGCATGCACTTCTTTGACATTCTGTCGTCTCCTCAGCCTGCTCAGGCCTGCGCCGCGGCACCAGGGTTCATGCCGACAAACGGCATCCCCAGGAGGTGAAGTAGCTCGCGGCCTTCTTCGTCCGTAGGCGCGGTCGTCACCACGGTGATCCCCAGCCCACGCACCTTGTCGATCTTGTCGAACTCGATCTCCGGGAAGATCAACTGCTCGGTCAGGCCGAGGGTGTAATTGCCCCGCCCATCAAAGCCGGTCGATGAAATCCCGCGGAAGTCACGGGTACGCGGCAGCGCCACATTGATCAGGCGATCCAGGAACGACCACATACGTTCACCACGCAGGGTCACCTTCACACCGATCGCACGACCTTCGCGCAGCTTGAAGTTCGCGATGCTCTTACGCGCCTTCGTCACCACCGGCTTCTGGCCGGCAATCAGCGTCATGTGCTCGACCGCGGCATCGAGCGCCTTGGGGTTATCCAGGGCCTCACCCAGACCGATGTTCACTACGACCTTGGTGACACGCGGCACCTGCATGACATTACCGTACTCGAAGCGCTTGATCAGCGCCGGGTTTACAACCGACTGGTAGTGCTGCTTGAGCTTATGCATTAGTCAATCGCCTCCCCGGACTTCTTCGCAACGCGCACCTTGCGGCCCTCAGCATCACGCTCATACCGGATACGGGTCGGCGCGTCAGCCTTGGGATCCACCAGCATCACGTTCGAGATGTGGATCGGCGCTTCGAATTGCACGATCCCCGCCTGCGTGGTTGAGCGGCCCGACTGGCGCGCTTTCTGATGGCGCTTGCGGATGTTCACACCTTCCACCACGACGCGGTCTTCCTGGTACATCACCCGAATGACGCGCCCGCGAGCACCCTTGTCGTTTCCTGCGATTACCTGCACCAGATCGTCCTTCTTGATACGATACTTGCGCTTGTGGTAATCCTTCTTCACGTCTGTCTTTTTTTCCATTGTTCGTTCCCTGACTTGGTGTGCCGCCCGGCTGCCGTGTCTACAGAACCTCGGGCGCGAGTGAGACGATACGCATGAAGCCTGCGTCGCGCAGTTCACGGGCTACCGGGCCAAAGATGCGCGTTCCCTTCGGAGC
>JADZAD010000277.1 GCA_020852775.1 Anaerolineae bacterium | reverse complement strand
TAGCCCCCCCGATACAATGAGCACATCACAGTCCTATATATCAAGCAGCGTCGAACGGAAGTGATAAGCTATCGCCACAGCGAGCCGGGGAGAGTGCAAGCCCGGCGTCAGAAGGCCGCAGGCCTTCACCGTGCCCACGGCGAGCACAGGTGGCCCACCTCATCCGGGAGTTCTGGCGGCGACGCCGTGAGTATATCACGTTTAGCCCCCGGCGGCAGAACCGGCCGTTATCCGGAATGAAGCGGGCGGGGCTCACGGAGCCCTGCCAAGCAGGGTGGTATCGCGGAGTCCTTTCGTCCCTGAACAGTGGCGGAAGGGCTTTTTGATTGCTGATTCCGGGCAGCCCGTGACCCATGCTGGCGCCCCCAGAGAGGAGAGGGAAAGTGGTCGAGAATCTGGTCAAGTGGCAGGATGTCAGGGAAGTTGAGATGCTCCCGGGTATTTATCGCCGCACCCTGAGCGTCACCGACAGCATGATGATCTGCGAGTTTCGCATCAACAAGGGTGCAGTGGTGCCGCCCCACAGCCATCCACACGAGCAGGTTGGCTATCTTGTCACCGGCTGTATGGAGGTGACGATTGACGGCAAGCTCTTCGTGCTGGGGCCGGGTGATGGCTATGCGGTGTCGGGTGGGGTTGAGCACAGTGCGACGTACCCCGTCAACACGATCCTGATCGACTGCTTCTCGCCCCCGCGTGAGGAGTACCGGTAGACCGGCGACGCCCGGAAGGACAGAGAGAGACGAATGGCTGATACCTACAATCCACAGGAAATCGAGGCGCGCTGGCAGCAGAAGTGGGCAGATGACAACCTGTACCGCTCCGTGGTTGACCCGGCGCAGCCCAAATACTATGCGCTGACGATGTACCCTTACCCGTCGGGCAACCTGCACATGGGGCACTGGTATTCAATGGCCCCTTCGGATGCCCGTGCCCGCTACATGCGGATGAAGGGCTACAACGTCCTGTTCCCGATGGGATTCGACTCGTTCGGCCTGCCCGCGGAGAACGCTGCGATCCAGCGCCGAATCCACCCGAAGGAATGGACCTACGCGAACATCGAGAACATGATCCGGCAGATCAGGAGCATGGGCGCGATGATCGACTGGGAGCGCATGGCGATCACCAGCGACCCGGATTATTACCGCTGGACGCAGTGGTTCTTTGTCAAATTCTTCGAGCAGGGGCTGGCCTACAAGAAGCTCTCCCCGGTCGATTTCTGTCCGCACTGCAACACCACGCTGGCGCGTGAGCAGGTCTGGGGTGACGACCGCCACTGCGAGCGCTGCGGAACACCGGTGATCAAGAAGAACCTCGACCAGTGGTTCTTTCGTATCACCGACTATGCCGATGAACTGTTGGATTTCAGTGCGATCGAATGGCCGGAGCGCGTCCGTGTGATGCAGACCAACTGGATCGGGCGCAGCGAAGGCGCGGAGGTGATCTTTACCACCGATAAAGGCGGCCATGAGTTGCTGATCTTCACCACCCGGCCTGACACGCTGTGGGGCGCGACCTTCATGGTGCTGGCCCCGGAGCATCCGCTGGTCGATGTGATCACGACCGGAGCACAGCGCGCAGCGGTCGTGGCCTATCAGGCCGAGGCGGCACGTGCCAGCGACATCGAGCGCGGGGCCGCCGACCGCGAGAAGACCGGCGTCTTCACCGGCGCTTACGCGATCAACCCGGTCAACGGCGAGCGGGTGCCGATCTGGGTAGCTGATTACGTGATGATGTCCTATGGCTCCGGCGCGATCATGGCCGTCCCGGCGCACGACGAGCGTGACTTCGCCTTCGCGCGCAAGTACGGCCTGGAAGTGCGCGTGGTGATCCAGCCTGAAGGTGAGGCGCTGGACGGCGCGGCCATGGCCGAGGCCTACCCCGGTGCGGGCGTGATGGTCAACAGCGCGCAGTTCAACGGCACGCCTGCCAGCGAGGAAAAGGGCCGCAGGAACCCGGCGATCAGCGCGGTCATTGACTGGCTGCAGAGCCAGGGTAAAGGCAAGGAAGCGATCAACTACCGCCTGCGTGACTGGCTGATTAGCCGCCAGCGGTACTGGGGCGCGCCGATCCCGATGGTTACGTGCCCGGACTGCGGGATCGTTGCGGTGCCGGAAGATCAACTGCCGGTGCTGCTGCCGGATGACATCGAGTTCATGCCAACCGGCGAATCGCCGCTCAAGCTGCACCCGACCTGGCGGCACACTACCTGCCCGCAGTGCGGCGGCCCGGCGGAGCGTGAGACGGACACGATGGACACTTTCATGTGCTCATCGTGGTACCAGTATCGCTACCTGAGCCCGCACGACCCGGACGGGCCGTTCGACACAGCCGAGGGCGCGTACTGGCTGCCGGTTGACCAGTACACCGGTGGCATCGAGCATGCCACGATGCACCTGCTCTACACGCGCTTCTTCACCAGGGCGATGCGCGACTGCGGCGTATTCGCCGGGCTGGAGGCGGGGGTCGAACCGGAACGGTTCGCAGCCATGACGCGTGAGCCGATGACCCGCCTCTACAACCAGGGCATGATCCTGGGTGAAGATGGCGAGAAGATGAGCAAGTCCCGCGGGAACGTCGTAGACCCGGATAACCTGGTCGCCCGCTATGGCGCGGACGTGGTGCGCGGCTACATGATGTTCGCCTTCAAGTGGGATCAGGGTGGCCCATGGGATAATCAGGGCATTAAGGGCATTGTGCGTTTTCTGAATGACGTCTGGGCGCTATGCACCGAGCCTGTCCCGGCGTCGCTGCCCGATCCGGCGGCGACGGTCAACACCCGCGAAGAGGCGCTGCTGCGGCGCCGGGTGCACCAGACAATCATCAAGGTGACGAACGATCTGGAGAACTTCAACTTCAACACCGCGCTGGCGGCGCTGATGGAGTTGAAGAACACCATGCAGAGCTTCTGGCGGACGCCTGTCGCTCACAGTGAAGCCTGGAACGAAGCTGTCCGCACTCTGCTGCTCCTGCTCGCGCCCTTCACGCCGTTCGTGGCGGAAGAACTGTGGGCGCGCACCGGCGGTGGCTACAGCATCCACCAGCAGGCGTGGCCACAGGCCGACCTGGAGGCCGCCCGTGAGGATATGATCACGCTGGTGGTGCAGGTGAACGGCAAGGTGCGCGACCGCATCGACGTGCCGGTGGGCATCAGCGAAGCCGATGCCAAGGCGCGCGCGCTGGCCTCGGCAAAAGTGCAGGAAGCGCTCGATGAGACCGCTCCGAAGCGCGTCGTCGTGGTACCCGGCAAGCTTGTCAACATCGTCGTCTGACCAACTGCCTGAACCGGGTGGGTGGGGGCAACCCCACCCACCCTGAACGCCCCGTGAACTGGTGGCTTTCCAGTCACCCGCCACTGAAGTCTTCCGCCTGCACTGTCTGCGTACAATACCGTACTTCTCAACGTGGCCTGAGCACGTATGTCCCCTTCTGACCACGGATTCCGCTGGAAATCTCTGTTGCCGGTTGCTATTTTCTCTAAGGGGGTTGCTTCACCGACCCCTGCATCCGTGTACTGGAGAACAGCATGAAGAAAGTCTTCGTGATCGGCTCGGGCATGGGCGGACTCGCAGCCGCGCTACGTCTGCAGCACATGGGCTTCAGCGTTACCGTCCTCGAAAAGCAGGCCAGGCCCGGCGGGCGCAGCAACGTGATCGAGGAAAACGGCTTCCGTGTTGACACGGGCCCAACGATCCTCGTGATGAAGGAGGCCTTCGAGGCGACCTACCGCGCGATCGGGCAGGATATCAACCAGCGGATCGACTTCCGTCAGCTTGATCCGAACTACCGCATCTATTATCACGATGGCACACATATCGACCTGTACAGCAATATGGCGCTGCTGGCCCAGGAGATGGTGAAGATCGACCCGAAGGCACCGGAGATGCTCTTCCGCTTTGTTGGGGAGAGCGCGAAGAAGTACGCGCTTGGCATGGAGTTTGTCGATCGCAACTACGACCACATCATTGAGCTGGCCAACGCAGGCGCGGGAATCAAGCTGCTGCAGACCAACGCCCATCAGAACCTGTACCGGCAGGTGGCGAGCTTCTTCAACAACAACGACAAACTGGCGAAGGCTTTCTCTTTCCATTCGATGTTCCTGGGCCTGTCCCCGTTCAATGCCTTGGCGATGTACAGCCTGATCACCTACGCCGATCTCGCGCTCGGTATGTGGTTCCCGATGGGTGGCATCTACCGCATCATTGAGGACATGGTACAGTTGGCCGGGGAGATGGGCGTGACACTCCGCACGAACGCCTCTGTCGCCGAAATCCTGGTTGAGGGCCGGCGCGCGCGCGGCGTCCAGCTGGAGTCCGGTGAGGTAGTTGAGGCAGATCTGGTCGTCTCGAACGCTGACCTGCCCTACACCTACCGCAAGTTGATCGCACCGCAGCACCGCCGTGAATACACCGATCGACGCCTGCAGAAGATGGAATACGCCTGTTCAGGCTACATCCTCTATCTGGGGGTGGACAGGCCCTACCCGGAGATGCGCCATCAGGCACTCTATTTCTCTGAGGACTACCGGGCGAACCTCGATGCGATTTTTGTGCACAAGACCATCCCGGATGCGCCGTCCTTCCACCTGAACAACCCGACGATCACCGACCCCAGCCTCGCGCCGGAGGGCCACAGCCTGCTCTACGTGCTCGCGCCGATGCCGAACCTCGAGGGGAAGGTGAACTGGGACGAAGCGGCTCCGGTCGTCCGGGAGAAGCTGCTGGCGCAGCTCGAGAAGCTGGTCGATCCGGACATCCGTCAGCACATCGTCTGGGAACGCGAATACCGCCCGACGGACTGGCAGAATGATATCAATGCTGTCCATGGCACCGCCTTCGGGTCGCTGTCACATGGTTTCTTCCAGTCGTCTTATTTCCGCCCGCACAATAAATCGCGTGACATTGACGGCCTGTACTTTGTCGGGCAGGGCACGTATCCCGGCATTGGCATGCCGATGGTGCACCTCTCGGCACGGCTGCTCGCGGAAAGGATCGAGCAGGAAGGGCTGCAGATAACGTCCGTTAGACAGGGGTTTCATGGATAGATTCGCTATGGATGCAGATATCGTAGATATACATGATTATGCTGAGTGCCGCCGGATCATGCTGGGGGCCAGCCGGAACTACTCGGCAGCCAGCCAGTTCCTGCCGCCCGACCGCCGCCACTATGTCGAGGCGCTCTACGCGCTGCTGCGGGTGGGTGATGACCGGGTAGACGTTTCGCATGATGGCTTCCGCACCCCGCTCGAGGCAATCGATGACTGGGAGCGCCTTTACTGGGATGCCTTTGAGACGGGCACCAGCCCGCACCCGGTGATGCGCGCCTATCTGGATACCGCGATCACCTGTGGCATCCCGGCGGAATTGATGCGTCCATATTTTCGTGCGATGCGGGATGACCTGACAGTCACCCGCTTTCCGGATTTCGCCGCGCTGAGGTACTACATGGAGGGTAGCGCGATCCCGGTAGGGCGGGCGATGGTCTACATCCTGGGCACACGCACTCCCTACACGGTCGTGGATGCGCTGCCGGGGGCGGATGATCTGGCGATTGCTATGCAACTCAGCAACTTCTGGCGCGACATCTGGCAGGACTGGGTGCGCGGTGGACGAATCTACATCCCACAGGAAGACCTGGATCGCTTCGGCTATTCCGAGGCGGACCTGGCGGCAAGACGGATCAACCAGAACCTCAGTGACCTGATG
>JADZAD010000276.1 GCA_020852775.1 Anaerolineae bacterium | reverse complement strand
TTGCCATATCAAGTATGGCACGGGTCGCAACTGCATTTGGTGTCAGCTCGCGCAGCGTATTGACTTTCGCCGCGATCTGCATCTCCTTAAACATATCATAGCTATTATTGTTTGTTACATTATCGGTGCCCAGTGCGGTATTAACCCCGGCATCAACCATAGCTCGGAGCGGCGCAGTGCCCGCCGCGTTACGCATCGCAGAGGATGCGGCGACCACAACGGTAAACGGCTTCCCTGCCAGCAGGCGCAAATCTTCGTCATGCACAGTAATAGCGTGTGCGGCGATGATCCGGCGGTCAAGAACACCCATTTCGTGCATCTGCTGAATGGCCGTGCGCCCGTATTTCTCCTGGCAGTAATCGTCTTCAGACGTATCCGTCGCCAGGTGAATGTGCATACCTGTGTTAAAGCGATCAGCGAGTGCCATTTCCTGAGCCATCGCATCTTCAGTGTTATCTACAAAGAAAGCATGCGGGCCAAGCCAGCCATCGATCAGCGGATCATCACGGAGCGTCTCCAGGAAGGCGGTCGCCGCGGCGATTTCACGCGCGCGGGCAGTGTCGTCACCCAGTTCGACGATACCGTAGGCGATGCTGGCACGCAGTCCGCTCTTGCGTACCTGCGGCACGATCTGATCCGACCAGAAATACTGGTCCGCGAAACATGTTGTCCCGGTACGGATCATCTCCGCGCACGAAACGGCAACCGCCGGCGGCAGCATCTCTGGCTCCAACTTCTGTTCCAGCACCCGGATGGCGTTATACCAGCCCTCAAGAGTGAACAGTGAGTGCCCTTCCGCATGCCCGCGGAACAGAGTCATCGGTGTGTGCGTGTGTGCGTTGACGAGGCCAGGCATCACCAGACGCGCCCCGAGAGTGGATTCCTGGTCAAAATGACGGTTTCCAAGCGTAGCTTGCGCCCCGATTTCAACAATCTCGCCGGTCTCGATGATCAGGTAGCCATCATTGATAATGGTGTCCTGTGCGTCCAGCGTCACGACCTTGTCAGCGCGCAGCAGATGTGCAGGCATAGCAGTTCCCCCAGGGTGATCAGGCGTGATTGAGCCCTTCAACTATAGAATCTACGGGTTCCTGTGGCAACTATCCCGGATTCGGCAGGCGTGATATAGTGCAGGCATGTTCACGAGGCTTATTCGTCTGATTGACCGAATGGGGCGGGTTCTGGCGCAGATCAACGCCACCGGCGGTGCGGCTCTGCTTGGCTGGGCCCGCCAGCATGTCTCCGCTGCACCTGCCCCTGCGTTTCACCCCGCCGCAGGGGTCAGCGATTCGGTGAGGCGCGAAACGCAGGTCCGTTCACTCAGCGGCGCGATCGTGCTGCTGCTGATGGCGGCGATCGCGCTGGTCATCTGGAGCACGCAGGCGCAGAACAGCCCGATCATCGATATCGTGTTTGGCGAGAGCCAGCAGGCAGAAGTAGCCCAGGCTGCCGCACCTGCACCGGCACAGGCGAGCCTGCTTGACGCAGGTGGCTCGGTGGTCTTCACGATGTATACGGGCAACCAGCAGGACATCTACGTGCTGGGGACGGGCCAGCAACAGCCCACACGCATCACCGACAGCAGCGCGGACGACCGCACCCCCGCCTGGAGCCCTGACGGCAGCCGCATCGCGTTCAGTTCCCGGCGTGACGGCAACTGGGAGCTTTACATAGTGGAGTTGGAGAGCGGCAACCTGACCCGGCTGACCTACGATCTGGCATATGAAAGCCATCCAACATGGAGCCCGGACGGATTGTGGCTGGCCTACGAGGGGTATGTCAACGGGAATCTCGACATCTATATTCTACGCTCTGATGGAAGCGAGGGGCCGTTCGCCGTTACACGGAACCCCGCGCCGGATTTCCATCCACGCTGGGTTACCAGCCCGGAGGGGCGCGAGATAGCCTACGTGTCTCTGAGGGACGGTAATAAGGAGATATACCTGCTCTCTCTGGACGATCCGAACGAAACGGCCGCCGTGAACCTGACCCGCACCACTGACCTGGACGAGGACAACCCCGAATGGGCTCCGGGCGGTGGGACCCTAGCGTACTCTGTAGTCGAAAACGGGCAGCCGCTGGTCTACGTAACAGATGTAAACGACCCCGCCCGCCCCCCTGTCCTGATCGGACAGGGCAAAATGCCTGCATGGTCACCGGGCGGGAACAACCTTATCTTTCTCAATGACCGTGGTGGGCAAAGCCAACTACTGGCCGGGCAGTTCGGTTCATGGGCGGCGTCCGTCCAGAGCTTCACCCTCCCCGCGCTTGCCAGCGACCTGAGCTGGTCTACCGGGTCGCTCCCGGCAACGCCCCGCGGGGCACTGGCATTCGCGGCAACCGCCCCCCGTGAGGAGCTTTACGAGGAGACGCTTCTGAATGAAGCACCTCCCTACCGGTTGCGCAACCTGAATGGTGTCATCGCCGAGCAGCCCTATCTCAGTGACCGGGTAGACGATTCCTTCGCTGCCCTGAAAGTGCATGTCAATGCGACTGCCGGATGGGACTTCCTCAGCCGGCTGGATCATGCCTTCTGGGCGCTGGATCGCCCGGCAGAACCCGGTGCGCCGGTACAGGCATGGCAAAAAGCCGGGCGCGGATTTGCTATCGCCCAGACCTATAACAACGGCAACCCGGCCCAGATTGAACTGGTACCGGAGCAGATCGGCCCGGACACTTTCTGGCGGTTGTATATCCGGGCTGCCATCCAGGACGGTTCACTGGGAGAGCCTCTGACTGCGATACCCTGGGACTTCAGAGCACGCACCAGTGGTGACGTCGAGGCATACGAGGCGGGTGGCCGTTTCAAGGACAGCACACCACAGGGGTATTATATCGACTTCACCGAAGCAGCGGCGCTCTATGGATGGGAGCGCACACCTTCCGATGGTACCTGGCGCTACAACTGGCCCGGCGTCCTATACTGGGAATACTCACGCCGAGATCGCCTGAGCTGGTGGGCAGCCATGCAGGAAATCTACACACTGGACGAACTGCAAGGCGGCGGGAATCAGTCATTCTCCGCCACCCCGGTGCCGATCTCGATCGTTCCGACGGCTGCGCCACAGTAACAGGCTGCGGGAGATTATGCGTACCAGACCGTGGGTTGTTCTTGTAGCAGTCATAGCAGCTTCTATGCTGGTTGCGGGGTTTATCCGTCCACGCAGTACCAGCGCAGATGTGCTGGTTACCTCCACGGACAGTACCTTTACACCAGCCCCGGTCGCCCAGGGCGCTGCACCAGAGACGCCAGAGATGCCCGCGCCCACAGAGATCGTCAACGTGCCGCAAGGGGAGATCGCACCGACGCCGCTGGCGCTCCTCGCGGGGCAGATCCGGGATAATGGCGGCGGGGCCATAAGTGCTTCCTCAGGGGGCAACAGCCCGGAGAACTGGAATCCCCCCGCCCTCGAGGTTCCCCTTGCCCGGCACCCATTCGATCACTACTGGTTCATCCGGCCCGTGGCAGCCAATAACCGCAACTATGGTCTTGACTACTACGCCTTCGGATCGAACGGGCCGGCGAACGACCTGCGTATTCACCACGGGATCGACCTCTCTAACCCGATCGGGGTTGAGGTCTTCGCAACCGGGCCGGGCACGGTCGTATGGGCGGGAGAAGGGCATATCAACGACCTGGAGAACATCACAGCGTACGGGAACACTGTGGCAATCCTGCACGACTTTGGCTACAACGGGCGCAAGATATACACCCTGTACGCGCACCTGTCCATCATCCTTGCGCGCTCCGGGCAGCGCGTGGGATCAGGAGACGTCATCGGCCTGACGGGGAACACCGGGCTGGTAAGCGGGCCACACGTTCATTACGAGATAAGGCTTGACCGCAACTCGTATTTCTCAGTTTATAACCCGGAACTATGGATGGCCCCTTACGCAGGGACGGGAGTTATCGCAGGGCGCGTGGCTTTTGAGAATGGCGATCCGGTCATGGATGTTCAGATCACGCTTATTGACCTCGCCTCCGGACAGATCACTCACCGCATAACCAGCTACGCAGGGCCGGGAGTCAACGCCGATCCGAACTGGAATGAGAACTTTGTGATCGCAGATGTACCTGAAGGGCATTACCTTGCACGGGCGGAATACGGCAGCCTGCTGTGGACAGGCGAAGTACAGGTGCTGGCCGGCACGACCAACTGGATCGACATGCAGCAGCCCGCAGCAAGCCCCCCCACAGAAACTCCGTAGTTGATTGTATTGCGAACACGTGATCGCGCGCCTATACTGTGAACTGAAACGCCACCGCCCGGGAACAGGCCTTTACCACATCCATGATCTCATTTGAAGAGTTAATTCGCCCCCTCGCGAGCCAGCTTGCGGCCCACGAAATGGCTCTCTTACAGAAAGCCTACGATTTCGCGCGGGAGGCCCACAAGGGGCAGAAACGTAAGTCCGGGGAGGACTTCTTCGTCCACTGCATCGAGGTGGCGCGGATTCTGGTCGATCTACGAATGGACGTACCTGTCATCGCCGCCGGGCTGCTGCATGATGTCGTCGAGGACACGGCAGTCACACTGGAGGACATGAACCGCGAATTCGGCGCGGAAATCCGCCGCCTGGTGGACGGCGTGACCAAGCTCGACCAGGTGCCGCTGAACACCGACAGTACCAGCCGGGGGCGAGACCGGGATCGTGAAGCGGAGTATCTCCG
>JADZAD010000275.1 GCA_020852775.1 Anaerolineae bacterium | reverse complement strand
TGGCACATCCGCGCAACGTCACGCAGATCGTCGTTGGTAAACCGCTGCGGCATCCTCTGCAGGACCGGTTGCGGGGTGGATCGCTGGTTGACCAACTCATTCGTAAGAGTGGAGATATCGATGTCTATGTCGTTACGGGGGAGCAGCCTGAGCCAGATCGGCGACCGGCCCGGTTACTATCTATGTCGGACCGCTCAGGATGGTCCCGGTATGTGCTTGCGCTGGGGATTGTTGGGATTACCACGATTCTGGATCTGCTTCTCCTCCCGTTAATCGGCTATCAGGCGGTTGGACTGATCGAACTACTCGGGGTTCTGCTCATTGCCATCTATGTGGGGCGTGGGCCGGCGCTGCTGGCAGCAGTCGTCAGCGCCCTCTCGTGGAACTACCTGTTTATCACGCCCCGCTTCACCTTTGACATCGGTCAGCCCGAAGACATTATCCTTTTCATCCTGTACTTCGTCATCGCCATATTCATTGGCAATCTCACCGCGCGCCTCCGCATCCAGGAACAGCAGGCGCAGCGGAACGCTGACCGGACCATGGCACTCTATGCCCTCGCTCATGAGATCGCCATCGCGGTCAATATGGACGATGTGCTGCGAACGGCGGTGGCGCAGATCCGCCAGGCTTTTGATGCCGAAGTCGCCGTGCTGCTCCCAGTCCATAACGCCCCGATGCCGAGCCTGCACCCCTGCAGCACACTTTCCCTTGATGAAAAGGAGATGGGAGTAGGGTTGTGGGCTTACGAGAACGGCCGGCCGGCCGGCCAGTTTACGGACACTCTGCCGATGACCACAGTCCAGTTCATCCCGCTCAACACAGTGACACGTACAGTGGGGGTAATCGGGATCCGTACCCGGCAGCAGGCACGCCTGTCCTTCGAGCAGCAGGCACTTCTGGAAACGTTCATCAACCAGATTGCCCTGGTCATTGAACGGGAGATGCTGGATGAGGCTGCGGAGCAGTCCACCATGTTGCGTGAGTCTGAGCGTCTGTATAGCGCGCTGCTGAACTCCATCTCACACGAACTACGGACTCCCATCGCAGCCATTACCGGGGCAGCAAGCAGCCTGCTCGATGCCCCGACCAGTGCCAGCGAGTCTGCCCGACTCGCGCTTACCCGTTCTATCCAGACAGCCGCCGAACAGCTTAATCGTCTGGTGGAGAACCTGCTGGATATGTCACGCCTGGAAGGGGGCCGCCTGCAGATCAAGCGGGATTGGTGTGACATAGGCGAAATCATCGCCGTGGCGGTGAAGCGCCTTGAACATGACCTGAGCGACAGGCCACTCACCATTGAGGCAGAGGGGCACACCCCGCTCGTTCGTGCGGACTTTGTGCTCATCGAACAGGTCCTGGTGAACCTGCTTGACAACGCCTGCCGCTATACCCCGCTCGGGACTCCGCTTTCCATCCGTACCCGTCAGCAGGGGCCGTGGCTGGAGATCGCACTGCGGGATCAGGGAGCCGGTATCTCTGAAGAAGGCATTCAGCATATCTTCGAGAAGTTCTACCGTATCCCCGGCACGACGACCGGTGGAACCGGGCTGGGCCTTTCGATCAGCAAGGGGCTTGTGGAGGCTCATGGTGGAACACTGGTCGCCAGAAATGTTCCTGAAGGGGGAGTGGAGTTCACCGTTCGTCTCCCACTAGGGGACTCTCAGCCAGCGGTCAGGGAGGCGGTAACATGAGCAGCGGCCCCCAGGTTCTGATCATCGACGACGAAGTACAGATCCGCCGCTTTCTCCGAATTAGCCTGGAAGCCAATGGCTACCAGGTCACCGAGACCGCGACCGGGCAGGACGGCTTGCTCAAGACAGCCCAGATGCGTCCGGACCTGATCATCCTGGATCTCGGACTCCCTGACATGGAGGGCGCTGCGGTGCTGACTCGGCTGCGTGAATGGACAACGATACCGGTCATCATTCTGTCGGTGAGAGACTCCGATCAGGATAAGGTCACCGTGCTCGATGCCGGCGCCGACGACTACCTGACCAAGCCTTTCAGCATCGATGAATTGCTGGCCCGACTGCGGGTGGCGCTGCGCCACAGCCTGACCGAAACAGAAGAGCCGGTATTCTGCAGTGGACGGCTGTGTGTTGACCTGAGCAGACGTCTGGTCACGGTGGATGGAGAGCCGGTCAGGCTGACACCCACCGAATATGCCCTTCTGCAGCTCATGATTCGGCATGCCGGCAAGGTACTGACCCATCAGCAGATATTGCGTGCGGTCTGGGGGCCGGAATACATCCAGGAGACCCACTATCTGCGTGTCTATTTCGCACAGCTCAGGCAGAAAATCGAAGAGAACCCGACTTTGCCGAAGATCATCCTCACCGAGCCAGGGGTTGGCTATCGACTGGTAGCCCTCCCTGAATAAGGTACCGGTAGCAAAGCAACATCAGAAAGGTACGGCCTGTTAAAGGCAGCTTTCATGGCTGTGCCCATGAGCGGCACAGGATTCGGTGAGTCGCCAATTGATCAGTTGATCAATAGATCGGACTACTCCCATTTTTGTCATCAGTGAGGACCTTGCACCAGGCTGCACCACTAACGGACGAAATGTAATAATAGACATATAGCACACTTAAGTGTATTATCTGAGCATCATCCAAGGTGCCATTGCGATCATGCCGATCTATCTGCTGGACGAGAACGTCAACAAGCCGGATGCCATCATCACCCGCTGCGCGGTACTGGGAATCAAGGTCATCCGGGTCCATCAGATCGGCCTGAACGATACCGAGGATGCCGTCATCTTCCGATACGCGCTGGAGCAGGGGTATGTGGTGGTAACCGGGAACATCCGAGACTTCCGACCGGAGCAGCAGCGCTGGCTGGCGGCGGGTCATCCGTTTCCAGGGGCCATCTACCTCTCCAGCACGCATTACCGGAATATTGAGGCCATCATCCGCCAGATCATCACGGTCGAGCAGCAGTATCAGATGACGGATCTGCGCGAATGGTGGGTGTGAGACCAGAGCAGGGAGGGAACAGTGGACACGACAGTGCTGGCGATCAACCACATCGTGAAGACACAGGGCGTTTGCGGCGGCGCAGCGCGCATTGACGGTACCCGCCTCACGGTAGACTGGATCGTCGGGCAGATGGTATACGCCGGGCGGACGCTGGCGGAGATGGTTGAGGACTACGCCCATATTCCCCTGACGCCTGCCCAGATCCATGCCGCGCTGGCTTACTACTACGACCACCAGGCCGACATAGACGTCCTGATTGGCGAGAGTGAGGCGCAGCTCGTGGAGATACAACACCCCGGGTACGTCACCGCACGGGAGGCGGCTGAACTTCTCGGACTGGCCCACGAGAGCCGCCAGGTCGCCAGACTCAGCCGGCAGGGCGTCCTGCGCGGACGTAAGGTGGCCAACCGCTGGCTGATCTCCCGGGCCAGCATCGAGGCGTACCGGAACACGGAGCGCAAACCCGGCCCCCGCACCGCCTGATGTGCGGGGATCTCCTGACAATCACGCCAGATCCGGCGGCAGCGCCTATCGAGCCCCGCCCCTCGTGGGGCCTTTTGTTCGGTTGCAAAGGGACGAGCGGTGGCTTTCATGGCTGTGCCCATGAGCAGCACGGGGTTCGGTGAGTCGTCAATTGATCAGTTGACCAACGACAGTATTAATCCTGTCTCTCGCTTCGCCGATACGCCCGCCCCGGCCGTTAATATCTATGGAGGCTGCACGATGTCCAGACTGATCTACTTTATGCCTGTGTCGCTGGATGGCTTTATCGCGGATGAAACCGACAACATGGATTGGTCAGTGCCGGATGAGGAGGTATCCGCTTTCATCAACGATCAGCTCCGCC
>JADZAD010000274.1 GCA_020852775.1 Anaerolineae bacterium | reverse complement strand
GATGATAAGTCCAATCGGTTTGCCTTGAGAAACGCCTGAAAATCATCCCACCATTCAGCCGGAGTATCGTCCGGGTTGGCATCCCATTCATCCAACAGCGCCAGAAGACGGGCGTTCTGCGGTCTTAGTTCCTGAGTCATCCATGCTTCCCACAGTTCCAGCGGAATATGTGCTACCGGTCTTCCCTGTTCATCAGTGCCGACATAGGCGGCACGTTTGATGTCTTCCAGATCAACCATGATGACCTCCCTCAACTCATCAGTTGTTCGACGCGGCTGACGCCAACGCTGTAATACTTGGCCTGTGGGTGATGCGCGAAGATCGCCGCCGTAGACTGCTCCGGTATCCACTGGAAGGCGGCGGTTAGCTGCATACCGAGTCTGGTGGCTGCGTCCGGCAGCAGGCGCAGCAGTACCGCATGATCTTCCAGATCGGGGCAGGCCGGGTAGCCCCAGCTATAGCGTTTGCCCCGGTTGTCCGGGATGCCGAGTTCGCGGCGTACATGCTGGTTGACGTACTGCGCGGTAGCTTCCGCCGCCTGCACCGCCAGCCCGTGAAAATAGTAGGCTTCGCTGTACTCGTTGGCGTTCTGCAACCGGTCAAAACGTTCGGTGGCGCGTTCGCCCACCGTCACGATCTGGAAGGCGACGGTATCCACCTCGCCACTGTCCGCCGGGCGGAAGTAGTCGGCAATACACAGGTGTTCCCCATCCTCCTGACGCGGGAAGCTAAACCGCGCAATCTCGATCCGTTGCGGTCTATGCCCGCCGTTATTGCGGCTGGCCTCAAACGGCGCAGGGTCATAGATGATCAGGCTGTCGCCGTCGGCGCTCGCCGGGAAGTAGCCGTATACCGCCTGAGGATTCAGCCACTCACCCGCTGTCACCTCACGGGTCATGCGCCGCAAGCGATCCTCATATTCGGCGCTCAACTGCTCCCATTCTGCGCCGTGCGTGTTGCGTGCGCCCCAACTGAGCCGGAACAACTCTGGTTTATGCAGGTGAGTCAGCACGATCTCCGTCGGCATGTGCCGGATCGTCCGCGATCCCCAGAACGGCGGGTGGGGGATATTCGGCGCGGGCTGGACAGACGAACGCCGCTCCGCGCGGGTAGACGGCTTGGCAGAAGCTGCCTTGCCGATCTCCTCGTAACCCTCGGTCACAATCTGGTTGATGAACGACTCGCGTGCGTTCGGATTGATCAGCTTATCCATGACCTCCAGTCCCTCGAACGCATCCTTGCAGTAGAACACGCCGGGCGCATAGGGTTCGCCGCCGTCCTCCAGAAACAGGATGCGCCGCCCGAAGCGGCGGTTGATCGCTGCACCGCCGATCAGTACGGGGAAGTTCAGGCCGCGCCGCGCCAGTTCATTGACGATCAGCGGCATCTGCTTGGACGTGCTGACCAGCAAGGCGCTCAGGCCAACCGCCGTTGCGTTGTATTGCTGCGCCGCCTCGATGATCACGTTGGCGGGAACCTGCTTGCCCAGATCGTGAACCGTGTAGCCGTTGTTGCTCAGGATCGTCTTGACGAGGTTCTTGCCGATGTCATGCACATCCCCGTAGACCGTCGCCACCACCACTGTCCCCTTCGACGTGCCTTCCTTCTTTTCCAGGAAGTTTTCGAGGTAGGCCACCGTCTTCTTCATGGTTTCGGCGCTCTGCAAGACAAAGGGCAGGATCAACTCGCCCGCGCCGAACTTGTCCCCGACTTCCTTCATGGCGGGCAGCAGCACGTTGTTCAGCACGCTCACCGCGTCCTGATTCTTGAGACACGCATCGACCAGCGCCTCCACGCCTTCCTTCTTGCGGTGGACGATCTGCCAGTGCAGCTTTTGCTCCGGCGACATGCCTGCGGTGGGGTCTTCCGCGCCTTCACCATCATCCATTGTGATCTTGTTCTGCTCGAAATACTGAATGTAGCGCGGCAGGGCATCCGGCCTGCGGTTAAAGATCAGATCGGTGGCGAGTTCGCGCTGATCTTCGGGAATCTCTGCATACGGCTTAATATGCGCCGGATTGACAATCGCCATATCCAGCCCGGCCTGCACGGCATGGTACAGAAACACGCTGTTGAGGACGGCCCGCGCCGCCTCGCCCAACCCGAAGCTCAGGTTGCTCACGCCGAGCGAGGTCATTACGCCGGGTAAGTGCTGCTTGATCAGCCGGATACCCTCAAGCGTCTCAATCGCGCTGGCGGCAAATTCGGGATCGCCTGTCGCCAGCGTGAAAGTCAGGTCGTCAAAGATCAAATCTTCGGGCTTCAGGCCGTACTCATTCACGGCAATGTCGTAGATTGCCTGCGCGACTTCCAATTTGCGCTGCGCGGTTTTCGCCATGCCCTGCTGGTCAATCGTCATGGACAGCACCGCCGCGCCGTGCTTTTTGGCTATTGGCAGCACCTTGTCAATCCGTTCGCGCCCGTTTTCCAGATTGTTGCCGTTGATAATGCCACGCCCCGGATAGACGCTTAGGGCGGCCTCTGCCACATCGGGATCGGTCACGTCGATCATGAGCGGCGCTTCGATGCTCATACTCAGCTTCTTGACAACCCTGCGCATCTGCTCGGCTTCATCGGCGCGTTCGGTGAGCGCCACGCACACGTCCAGAATATGCGCCCCACTGTCCACCTGTTCGCGGGCGACTTGCAAGATACCCTCGTAATCGTCGTTGAGCAGCAGGCGCTTGATCTTGCGGCTGCCCTGACTGTTCACCCGCTCCCCGATCATGGTCGGGCCGGGGTTCTGCACCATCGGAATCGCCCGCATGGCGGATGCGACGCGCGGTTCGGTTTCCGGCTCTGGCTGCTGTTGGGGCCGATCCTGCCCGACGTACTGCACCAGTTTCGCCAGATGTTCGGGCGTTGTGCCGCAGCAGCCGCCGACCACGCTTACGCCCCAATCGACAAACTCCGCCAGCATCTTCGCAAACGGATCGGGCTGCATGGGGTAGACCGCCTCACCATCCACGTTTATCGGCAGACCCGCATTGGGTAACACACTGATCGGTTTGGTACTATGCGCGGTGAGGTATTGGATCGGTTCGCGCATGTGTTCCGGCCCGGTGGAGCAGTTCAGGCCGATCACATCAATGGGCAGCGATTCGAGAATCGTTAGCGCGCTGGCAATGTCCGTGCCGAGCAGCATCCGCCCGCTGACATCCAGCGTGATCTGGACTTGCAGCGCCACGCGGTTGCCGCTGTCCACGAAATAGCGGTTGATACCGACCACTGCCGCCCGCACTTCCAGAATATCCTGACTGGTTTCAACCAGCAGTACATCCGCGCCGCCTTCGACCAACCCCTGCGCCTGCTCATAGAACACAGCCGCCAGTTCATCAAATGTGACATTGGAGAGATCGGGATCATCCGATGACGGGAGTTTGCCGGATGGCCCGATGCTCCCGGCGACGTAGCGCGGGCGTCCGGTTTCCTGCGCGAAGCGATCCGCCACCCGGCGAGCAAGCTGCGCTGCCGTCCGGTTGATTTCCACCACGCGATCCTGCAAGCCGTATTCAGCTAAGGTGATCCGGTTGGAACGGAAGGTGTTGGTCTCAATGACTTCGCTGCCAACCGATAGGAAGCTGGCGTGAATGGCTTCGATCACGTCGGGGCGCGTGATCACCAGATAATCGTTGCAGCCGTTCAGCTTTTCGCCGCCGAAGTCGTCCGCTGTCAGCTTGTAGCGTTGGATGCTCGTCCCCATCGCCCCATCATAGATCAGGACGTGATCCTTGATTGCGTCGAGATACCGCAGATTCGTCGTCATGCTTGCCCCTCTCGTTACAGTACGGAAAACAAAAAGCCTCTGGGAGAGGCCAAGCATCAACGGATGGATACTGCCTCTCATCTTCCAGTTCCACGGACGGAGTTAGCACCTTCCCGACGCTTCGGGGGTTGCTGCGGTTTCACAGGGCCGATCCCTCCACCGCTCTTGATGAGGTATGTAATTGATTGGGCAACATGGTAGCACAAACCGG
>JADZAD010000273.1 GCA_020852775.1 Anaerolineae bacterium | reverse complement strand
GGCGTCATATCCGTACAATGGAAGCAATGAAATCTGACTGGAAAGGAACAATGAGAATGTTGAGGGTAAATCGAGTGGTGATGCTGGTTGGGACGCTCGCCGTGGCGGCGGCGCTGGCGGGCTGCGGTGCGGTGGGCCCGGCGGCGTCGGGCGGCACGACCAACACGATCAGCGTGAGCGGCTACGGTGAGGCCACCGCCGCCCCGGATATCGCCTACATCGGGCTCGGCGTGGATGTCGCCGATGAGAACGTCGGCACCGCCGTGGAGAGCTCAAATGCCACCGTGCAGCGCATCATCGACGCGCTCAAGGAGGCGGGCGTTGACGAAAAGGACATCCAGACGACGAACTTCAACGTCTGGCAGGAAGACCGCTACGACCCGGCCACCGGCCAGCCAACCGGGGTGAAGATCTATCACGTCAACAACACGCTGACCGTCAAGGTACGCGACATCAGCCTCGTCAGTGACATCATCGATAAGGGCCTGGCCGCCGGGGCCAACCAGGTCAACAGCCTGAGCTTCGGCATCGAAGAGACCAGGCCGCTTGAAACCGAAGCGCGCGCGGCAGCCATCGAAGACGCCCGTGCCCGCGCTGAGGAAATGGCCGCGGCGCTCGGGGTACGGCTGGGCAACGTGGTTTATGTCAGCGACAGCACCGGCTACGGCCAGCCCGTCCTGCGCTCGGATGTCGCCAGCGCCGCCGCAGGCGGCATGGGTGGCGGCGCGGGCGCCCCACCCATCAGCGAAGGCCAGCTTGTCGTCGGAGTGACGGTCAGCATCAGCTACGAAATCCTGCGCTAGGCCGGCGGCAAGTCCGTGATCAACCAGGCGTGTGGCGCTATACTCTGCGCCACGCGCCTTTCTTTTTGTCCTGTCAGGAGCATGCATGTCCGCACAGCAGCGAGCGGTCGTCCCCGCCCCACAGATTCTCCCGCAGCAGGTCTTTGAGCGCCTCGCGCAACCCCAGGGCGGGCTGATCCTGCTCGATGTCCGCAGCCCCTACGAGTGGATGATGGACGGCATCATTGAAGGCTCGACGCGCATCCCGATGGAAGAACTGGCCGAACAGCTTGAGGCGGGTGCGATCCCGAAGGATGCCGAGGTGATCGTCCACTGCGCGCACGGCGTCCGCAGCGCGAACGTCGGGGCCTATATGCTGTATTATGGCTGGACGAATGTGCGGGATAGGGCGGGCGACATCGACCGCTGGAAGCGCTCCGGCCTGCCTGTGACGCATCTGGCCTCCCCCGCCTGACCCATGCCTTATCCCCGGCCTGACTCCCCCATCCGGCGCGCATCCGCGATGCTCCTGCCGTATAGCCTGAAACTGGCCGCGGCGCTGCTGCTGGTAGCGCCCTTCGCCTGGGCAAATACCGTGCTCATGGTTGCCCCGGCCTGGAACACGGGAGCGGCGCTTGCAGCTCTGCTGACCATCGTCCCGGATGCGCTCTGGCGGCGGCTCCCACGCCTCACACCGCTGGCCGCGCGTGGGCTGGCTTTCGCACTGCTGGCGGGGATTACGCTCGTCACGGCGGCGGAGAGCATAGCAGCCTACCCGGTGTTGGCCGGGTTCCTTGGCCTGACTCTCCTTGCACTGTTCGGGCTTGCGCTGGCCTACCGGCGCGCTGCTCCGGCCCCTGAGCTGGCGCTGGCGGCGGCGGGGCTTGCGGCGGCATTGCTCGCAGCGACTGGCGTCGCCGGTATCATGCTGCGGGGCCTCGATGCACAGGCAGCCCGGGCTGCGGAGCCGCCTGCGCCGGCGACCGCTACCCTCGATGTGACCGCGGCATCCACTTCGGTGCCCCCAACCGCCACACCAACACCTGATCCAGCGATCACGCCCTCACCTGCGCCTACACCGGCACCGGCACTGCCGGTGGCCGGTTGGGGCTATCTGGACTACATCAGGGACACCGGTGAGGCCCCGTGGAATTACCTGACTGGCTACGCTCCGCGGATCAACTCCACGGTACATGCGTATATGGTGGATGAGAACGGGGCGACGATCTACGATGCGATCGTCACCTATAACAGCGCGGGAATGCGGACACCGGACGTGCCCTACGAGAAGCCCGCCGACGTATACCGCATCCTGATTATCGGCGACTCGTTCGTTGAGGCCGTGCAGATGCCCTACGATAACACGTTCTATGCCCGGCTCCAGGATCGCCTCAATGGCGTGACGATCGACGGTAAGCGGGTCGAGGTACTGGCGATGGGCCGTACCGGCTGGGGGACGCTGCAGGAATACCTGTACTACGTTCACGAAGGCTATCGCTTTGACGCCGACCTGGTGATCCTGTCGTTCTACATCAACGACGTGGCCGACAACTACCCCACCTTCTTCTATCCGAACATCAATAACACCAACTTTGATTTCGTCTTTGAGGGCGACAGCGTGCGTATCCTGGACACCAACCAGCAGCCGCTCCCGCCGAACCCATCGCGCCGCCTGTATAACGCGCTGCATCCGGCACTCCAGGCGAGCAGCCTGGCACGGCTGTTCGTGCGGCTGGGCGATCCTCCCCAGCCGATTGTCACGCCCGGCGGAGTACTGACCCGCGTCCATCCACAGTATTACATCTACGTAGCTGAACCGGAAGTCGAGGGCTACCCAGAGGCATGGGCACGGACGGAACGTGGGTTGCAGTTATTCGCGGAGCGAGTGTCGTCAGACGGCGCACAGATCGCGGTCATGCCGATATTCCTCGGCAAGGAGCAGGTCTACAACGT
>JADZAD010000272.1 GCA_020852775.1 Anaerolineae bacterium | reverse complement strand
CGACAGCGCGGGCAGAAATTCGGCTCGTCGGAAGGGATCACGAGGAGGCTACCGGCGGCGGGTCAGCAACAGGGAAAGGCCACCCAGTACCAGCAGCGCCAGCGCGACCGTGCCTACTACGAACGCCAGCCGCGGCGACACCGCGGAGTGAGCCTCAGCAGCTTCTTCCTGTGCCGGGAGAGCCCCGGCAGATGGTGGTTCTTCGGGGGTGACGCGGGCGGCTTCATCAGCAGGCACCGCCATCTCAGGTGCTTCCTCCGCAGGCATTTCAGCCGCGGCCGCCGCGGCCTCAGGAGCAGCCTGTGCAGGCGGCGGTACGAGCGCCGCCGCGCCAACCTCTGCAGCGGGGGCTTCAGCCGCCGGCTCTTCAGCCGCCGTTGGATTAGCTTCCAGCGTGAAGGCCTCGGCTTCCGCGGCATTGTCGGCGGCAGCTTCCATCTCAGCAGGGGCAGCAGCCGGGGCCTGCATCGCGACCCCCGCAGGCGCACCGCCAGTTCCACGGTTGAGCGCCAGTATCAGCCCACCGAATACCAGTATTGCGGCAGCCAACGCCCCGAAGGCGGCCAGCGGAAAGCGCCCCAGTACCCAGTCAGAGAGCCCGCGGCGGGCAGCCTGACCGTAGCGAGCAGGGTCAAGCGTGAAGTTCCGCGGCACCGGGGCTGGTTCGAGCATCCGCAGCAATCCCATTGTCTCACGCAGGGAGTCAAGTTCGCCACGCAGGGCGTCATCCACTTCGAGCTGGCGCTCAAGCACCGCCCGCTCGGTGGGAGGCAGTTCGCCATCGAGGTAAGCATTCAGCGCAATCAGCTCGTCCTGGGATAGATTCTTACGCACCGGGCCATCCCTGCTCTATCTGCGTCCCGTAGCCACAGGCCGGGCCGCTGCTGAACGGCAGACGCAATAACAACGTGAAAGCCTCCACCAGTCTCTAACTCTGACTCTGTAGACGATATTCAGCAGGCAGGAGTTCCGCGACCCCCTGAAGACAGTCCCGGAGCTGGGCGCGTGAGCGACTCAGGCGGGATTTGACCGTACCCAGTGCCACGCCGATCACGTCGGCGATCTCGTTGTACTTCAACCCTTCGATATCGCTCAGTATCGTGACCACACGCTGATCATCAGGCAGTGCGCGCAGGCAGTCCAGAATCGCGGATTGCATCTCCATACGCTGGGTGTAACTCTCCGGGTTCTCCTCACGGCTGTGCAGGGCGGGGGAATCGGGGGCTTCATCCTCGGTGTAGAGTGCATCCAGTGAAGATTGCGGGCGGCGCTTGCGGCGGCGCATCTCGTCATAGCAGGCATTCGTCACGATCCGCAGCAGCCATGAGCGGAACGACCCGCCACGATACTGGCGGATCGAGCGGTAGGCGGAGATAAAAGCCTCCTGCGTCGCATCCGCTGCTCCGTCCGGGTCTCCCATCAGGCGATAGGCAACGTTATAGGCCTGCCTCTGATAGTGCAGCACCAGGACGTTATAGGCTTCGATGTCGCCCTGCCGGGCGCTGGCGATCAACTGCGGTTCGTCCATATGACCCGTATGTGGCTGTGTTGACGCTCTATCCGACTTCGCTTATACTCTGCCGTGGCGCGGACTCAGGCCCGCGCCACAGGCTATGAGCCGGAGTGGCGGAACTGGCAGACGCGCACGACTCAAAATCGTGTACCTTCGGGTGTGTGGGTTCGATTCCCACCTCCGGCACACATTATCTCGTCAGGCCGGGCCAACCCCCCGGCCTGTTTGTTCGATAACGGCCTGTGCCGTAGTATAGCAGAGCGCATACGTTACGGCATAACACGGCACCACGATGAATTCCTGAGACAAAGGCTGACAAGAGCACAGATGCGACGCTTCCTGGCGACGTTCCTGATCGGTCTGGGGCTTGGCACGCTGGCAGGGGTACTGGCTGGATGGGGCTTCCCGATCCAGGATACCCGCACCGGCCTTGATCAACTGCACCCGGACTACAAGGCAGAATACGTGGTAATGGTGGGAACTGCTTACGCCGCCAGTGAGGACTGGGATCAGGCGCAGGCATGGCTGGGTGAGCTAGCGGAGCCTGACCCGGCAGGCTACGTCGTGGCACTCGCGGAGCGGTTCATTGCGGAGGGGCGCAACCCGGATGACATCCGCAGCCTGGTCAGGCTGGCCTCGCGTTTCGGATATGTCAGCCAGCCCATGCAGCCCTATCTGCCCCCGGCAGGGCAGCCATGACCACCATTGTGAAGCCGCGTTTCTCCTGGGCGGCGCTGCTGCTCGGCCTGCTGGCCGGGATCGGTGGTGGGCTGGCCTATGCATGGCTGGTGAACCCGGTGAAGTATGTTGACGTCGCCCCTGGCCAGCTCGGAGAGGCGGATCGACAGGCCTATGTCCTGCTGATTGCTGAGGCCTATATACAGGATCAGGACCTTGAACGGGCACAGGCACGCCTGCTTGGGCTTGACAGCCGCGACGCCGCGGCGGAAGTCGCCAGCCAGGCGGACAGCGCATTGCTGCGGGGTGTGCCAGGGGAAGAAGTCAGTGCGCTGGCGATCCTCGCTGAAGCGCTCGGACAGCCCTCACAGGCTGCCGGCATCTTCTCCGGGAGCGTGGCTGCGCCGCCCGCCGTGGCTGTAACTACCGCGACACCCCCGGCCCCGACATCTGCGCCTGCACCGCCGACCGTGGCTCCCCCGACGGGGCTTACTACCTCACCGGGGGTTACGATGGAACCGGAACCTCCCGGCGGCCTTGAGCTGGTCGCGCTGGAGACCAGTTGCCTCGCTTCCGGGGGTGGCGTGATCGAGGGTTATGTATTTGACGAGGTAGGCGGGGCCGGCCTCCCGGCGATCCCCGTGGTGGTCTCGCAGGGGGGGGTATCAGAACGCTTCCTGACAGGTTTCAAACGAGACATCAGCCCGGGATATGCCGACTATGTCATGACGGAAGGCACAAGCTACACCGTTGTTGTTGAAGGGCTGTCCGGGATAGTAAGTGGCATAGAGGATACGGCCTGCGTCACTGATGATGGTGACACAGGCCGGCTGAACTACGTGCTGGTATTCGCACCGCCAGCGCCCAACCCGACGCTGGAATCCACATCAGCACCCTGACGCTCGTCCACGTCATGCACGGAGGTTTCAGACAGGGCGCTCAACGCCAGCGGGATGACCAGCGGATAGAGCGTCATCCACAGCCTTACCTCCCACCAGCGATTAAAAACCAGCACCAGCCCGGCATAGGGAAGCGCGATCCAGGCCACGCGGCGTAGAAAGCCCGGCGCACGGCGCAGCCCGGCCAGGGCGAATATCCACGCCAGCCCGAAAACCAGCAGGTTGTTGATCAGCAAGCGAGAGGTATTTGCAGGGTCGAGGTTAGCGGCCAGAATGGTCTCGATCGAATCGATCAGCGGCGCGGCACCCCGGATCAGGCGCAGGCCAGTGAAGATAACCAGCCAGGCCAGCCATGCGCCAGACAGCCACCATACAGCCGGACGCAGGCGTGGCACGCGCCGCCTGAGAATCAGTCCGGGCGGGAACATCGTCACTGTGAACGCCAGCGGCGCCAGTAAGCCAGTTTCCCGGTTGAGCGTCATCAGTGCCGTCACCAGCACAAACAGGGCATAACGCTTCCGTACCAGCAGGGCCAGCGCCAGTGCCAGCAGGCCAAACTCCAGAAAAGACCACGGCTGATAGGCATGATCACGCAGGGCGGCGGGGATCAGGGCGGCAGTCAGCAGCGCCCCGGCCAGCGCGGCTTCACGGGTAAACCACTGCCGGATCAGCAGGTAAAGCATCAACAGCGAGAAGGCGATTGCTCCCCCTTCGATGAACAGGTAGGCGAAGCGGAAGGCTTCGCGTTCACCAGTGATGCTCCGGAGAAGTTGTATCAGCAGTTCGGCGCTGAACGGCACCAGAACCCGGTAACGGAACGGAGAGAAGGCCGTCCCATCGATGATTGACCGGTGAAGTTCCAGACGGCTATCGAAGTTCGGGACATGAACGCCAAGATAGTAGTTATACAGGATGACGACACCTGCTGACAGGATCAGCCCACAGGCGATGATGTCACTGCGTGTCAGGTGCTGGCGATGAGCTGCTTTCATGGGGCGCATCAAATCCGGCTGGTCAAAACAGGCTTACAGGCAGAGAATATACACTGAAACCGGACCATTGCGGAAAAGAGATGAGCACGGAGCAGGTACCAGGGAGAATGGCTGAGATGAGGAATCGAAATCTGATGATCGCCGGGGCAGTTGTGCTGCAGGTGGTGCTGCTGGGGCTGGCCTACTATGCAGGCTATTCGGTTGGCCGCACCGTCGGGCTTCCACCGGGCATGGTCGGGGTACCGCCGGGATACGTGCCCGTCACCCTGCCGGCGTTTCCGGAGGACATGACACTGCCGCCTGGCGTCCCGGGTGGAGAGGCGCCACCCGGCTTCACCTTCTCTGACCTGCCTGAAGACATGCAGCGGCCACCGGATATCGCCGGAATATTCGCGCGGTTTGAAGGCGACACGATGATCCTCAACCAGGGGAACAATGCCATCACTGTTGTCCTGACCGATGATACCGCTTTCCTTGGCAACTTCGGGCAGCCGTATGATCGCACCGCAATCGCTGAGGGGGATTTCATCAGCGCGTATGGCATTCTGCGGAGCGAGTATGAGCTGGTCGATGCCACGACGGTCGTGGTGCTGCCGGTGCTGGTGACGCCGGAGCCCTGAGTCGTGCTTATCCGGACAGTGCCTGCACGATCTGGCGCAGGGCGGCCCGGTAATCCGTGCCGATCGCAAAGCGTGGGCTGCGGCGCAGCTCGTCAGGCACCGGGCACTCTTCAACCATAGCAACAATGATCGGTTTGCGCAGGCCCTTGAAGGTCACCCAGTTCTTCTGCACATCCGGGGATTGAGCCGACAGGGTGGAAAGCACCACGATCATATGGCTGCACTCGACCAGCCCCGGCTGAACCCCACTTGCCCACTGGGAATCCGGCAGGCCGGGATCGTCATCGACCCACGCCGGGATGCCGGATTTCGCGAGGTCGTCCGCGACGCGCCGTGCCAGTTCGGCGTCGATCGCGGCGTAGTTGATGAAGGCGGCCAGCCGGGGGATCCCGGCACGGGGGCGGCGGGCGGTCGTCTCTTCGCCTACCATCGTCCTGATCT
>JADZAD010000271.1 GCA_020852775.1 Anaerolineae bacterium | reverse complement strand
TCGCCCAGGGTTATTGTGACGCTGGGGAGGCATAGCATGGCCCGCTGGTTCCCGGACGCCAAAATATCCCGTATACACGGGCAGCCCAGGCCGTTTGGCAGCTATCTTGTCGTGCCTTTCTTTCATCCGGCGGTCGCTCTTTACCGGGCGGACATGCGGCCCGTACTGGAGGCCGACTTCGCCCGGCTGCCACAATGGATCGAACAGGCAAAAGCTCTTGTGCCTCGTGGTGCACCGCCACCTCCGGCTCCGCCTGATGCACCGGACAGCTTCCAGCAGTTGAGCCTGTTCTGACAGGCGTTACTCAGGTGGTGTGTCCCTCTTGAATGATGGTGGTTCCTGTATGGTCGAGCCGCTCTGTTGATAGCCGGTTGAGGAGTATAACCCATGCCACACGACCAGTACGAACCGGGCGACGTCCATGCACCGGTCGAAGAGACGGAAGTCCCGCTGATGATCAAAATCCTGACGGTCTCCGGGATACTCGCGGTGCTTGGCGCGGCGGGGCTGGTGCTGTCACGGGCTGTTGCCGAGGGCATGATCCGGGTTCCCTTCTGATACCCGTGCCGTTCCAGAACGGTTCTCGCGACGACTCGCTTGTCGCTCACCCGGTGCTGGAGTATGATTGGCGAACCAAGAGTATGAAATCGGTTTGAGTGCCGCATCCCCTCAGGGGAGTTGTGGAGTTTGCCATGAAGTTCTTCCTTCGTGCATCGATGGCGATGCTGGCAGTAGTAGCTGTTGCTCTTGCCAGCGTGTCACTTGCCCTTGCACAGGCGACGACGCACATCGTCCAGCCGGGGCAAACCCTGTACAGCATTGCGCGCCAGTACGGCGTTACACCGAGTGATCTGGCTTTTGCTAACGGGATCACCAATCCTGATCGCATCTTCGTCGGTCAGACGCTGGTTATCCCCGGTGCGGCAATCCCTTCGACCGGGACGACCGCTACGCCGGCAACGGGCCAGCCTGCCACGCACACGGTCCAGGCCGGCGAGACGCTCTTCGGTATTGCCCGGCGCTACGGGGTAACGGTCAATACACTGGTAACTCTGAACAATATCACCGATTCCAACCGTATTACGGTCGGACTGGTGCTGCGGCTGCCTGGTGGAGCCAGTACTGCTACACCGGCGGCCACAAGTGCTGTTACCAGTACGCCTGGGACAGCACAACCGACCGCGACTGCCGGGACACCCGCAGCGACGACCGCCGCTCCGACGGCTGCACCGACGCAGGGCGGAACGGCAGCGGTGTACCACACAGTGCAGGCTGGCGAGACGCTCTACCGGATCGCGCTGCGTTACGGTACGACCTACCAGGCGATTGCGCAGTTAAACGGGCTGGACGCCTCGTACCGTATCTTCGTAGGGCAGAACCTGCTGATCCGCCCCGCCAGCGGTGCAGCGCCGACGGCCGCGCCGACCGCAACACGGACACCGGCACCCGGCACACCGACCGCGACACGGACGCCCTCTCCGGTTCCGACAACTGCCGTACCGGGGGCGACAGCACCGGCGGCGACTGCTACGCCGGCGCCCAGTGCCACGCCTGTCTCACCGACTGCCACGTCGGTTGCCGCCGCGACAACCGATCCGGGCCAGGCCGTCCTCGGTGCGGTGGCGATCCCCGCCAGCGCACCGAACCGCTTTTTCAACCCCGGCTTTGAAGGCACAACGCGAGGTGTGATCTTCGGGGAGGTCAATGTCTTTGAAAGCTGGGAACCGTTTTACTGTGACCAGCCCTACACCACGAGCAAGTGCCCGGCTGAAAGGCTGGGTACTGGCAATCCTGTTGATCTGAAAATGGGGCGCCCGGAATATAAGCCCAGCGATGTGGCGAACCGAATCCACAGTGGCGTAACTTCGCAGCAGTGGTTCTGCTTTTACCGCACCTGCCGTGCGGGTGTCTTTCAGACTGTATCCACCACCCCCGGCGCGGTCTGTGAGGTAACTGCCTATGTGCAGTCCTGGAGCGGTACAGGCTACAACTTTCTCTCTGAAGTCTCCACTGAAGATGCACGCCTGAACTCACAATGGTTTATCGCCGTTGATCGAGGTGGCGCGACTGATGCCTTTGCTCCGGGTGTGCTGAGGAGCCGTGCCTTCACTTACTATGATAGCCACTACGACAAGTATGTTCAGATCAGCTATCGCTTCCAGGCGACCGGTACCCGCACCACGATCTTCTTTGAGAATCTGAGGCTGTGGCCGATCCCCAACAACGATAACTACCTCGACGACGTCTCTGTACGCTGTAACAGCTAGATTGTCCTGCCGGGTTGAAGTGCCGGTCAAACCTGTCGATGATCAGCGGTGATGAACCACTCCGCTGATGGTTCGTAACGTCCCGATCAGGCCCAGTGCAATCAGCCCGAATGGCCACATAGCCTCAAACCTCGCCCCGATCCCGGTCGCCAGTGCTCCTCCGAGCAGAAATATCCCCAGGATTGCTTTCCAGATAGCCGGCTCCAGCAGCACAGTGATCGCCCGTAGTGACGCTTCAAGTACCAGCATCAGCCCGATACCGGCCATCAGCCACTCTACGATGCCAGCATGCCCGGCGCGAGGCAGTATTCCCAGCACCCCGGCGAGGGTGATCAGTACGCAGTAAAGCGCCATGCTTGCCGCGAAGGCTGCCGACAGCCCCCTGGAAGAAGACGAAGGCGTGGAAGAAGTCAAGACTCCGCTCCGGATGGTGTGCAATTCTCATGGACAGTACGTGGAGAGTATTCTCGGGGTTGCAAGCCTGTGGTATAGAACCGGTGGTCTGATCCAGCCGCACGGCGCTGTTAATCAGAGGGCAGATGTGGTAAAATACAGGGGTTATGATTTCTCGTGTTATCAGCACACTCACGCCTCCTGTAGGCATCATACAATCACTCGGCCAGGGCTTCGATATTGTTTCGCGGAAGCCCTATCTGCTGTTGATCCCCTTGCTGGTTGATCTGTTCCTGTGGGCCGGCCCGCGGATTAACTATACACCTGCGATTGCGAGCAACATCGCGCAGATACAGGCCACGGCTGCGGAGACAGGTGACGAAACACTCATCCAGTCCTGGGATCAACTGGCGGCGGTCTCGCAGGAAATGATCGATGAAATCGGCGATCAGTATCTTCCGGTAGCTTTCCTTCCTACCCTGCTCGCAGACGAAATCGCCCATGACCTGCCCTTCAACCACACCCCGTCCGTCTGGATGGTTGCCAGGCCGGTGGGGGTGCTCGGTGCGCGTCTTGAAGGGGCACTGGCGGGGTTGGCGGCTCTCGGGCTGTACATGCTGCTGATCGGTGAAGTAATCCGGCAATCCGGGAAGTTCAATGTGCTGGATGTACTGAGGCGTATGCCCGCCTTTCTACTGCAGTTCGCCGGGCTGGCCCTGCTGCTGCCGGTGGTGGTGCTGATCGTGCTGGTTCCCTTTGGCCTGCTTGCGCTGGTCGCGGCGCTGCTGGTGCCCTGGCTGGGGCTGGTCGTCATGCTGGGCGCGCTGCTGCTGCTCTCCTGGATGAGCCTGTACGGGGTCTTTGTCCTGCATGGAATGTTGATTAACCGGCGTAATCTGTTTCTGGCCATCTGGGACAGCGTCCGTATCGTGCAGTGGAATCTCGGCCCGACCGTCACCATGGTGCTTGGCGCTCTCCTGCTCTATTCGCTTACCAATCTGGTGTGGCTACTGGCGGATACCAGTACGTGGATGGCTCTCTTCGGCATGATCGGCCACGCATTTGTCGCTACCGGGCTGGTGACGGCGACGTTTGTCTTCTTTAAGGACTACCACCGCTACTGGCGTGAAATGCGCGAACTACTGCTGGCGGAGTTGGATCGCAAGCAATCTATCGCTAATCAGGCGAATACCCCATAGTAAAACCGGGTTCCTGTTGGTTCAGGGTACAGACGGAAGGAACGAGATGGCGGAACAGAAGAAAGACCTCAACTACGGCGCAGACCAGATCGAGCATCTGGGCGCGATTCAGGCGGTCCGCAAGCGCCCCGGTATGTACGTGGGAGGGGTTGACCTCAAGGCGCTGCACCATCTCGTTTATGAGGTGGTCGATAACTCGATTGATGAGGTGCTGGCCGGTTACTGCGACACGATCCAGATCTTGCTGACGCGCGATGGAGGCGTCAGTGTGGTGGATAACGGGCGTGGTATCCCCGTGGGGGTTCACACGCAGAGTGGGCGCAACACACTTGAGATGGTGCTGACTGAACTGCACGCCGGTGGCAAGTTTGGCAGTGGTGGTTACAAAGTCTCTGGCGGTCTGCATGGCGTCGGCGTGACGGCGGTCAATGCGCTTTCAATGGGGCTTGAGGCTACCGTCTATCGTGACGGCAAAATCTACCAGCAGCGCTTCAGGCGTGGTGTGCCCACTGAGCCGGTTGCCGAGGTTGGTTTCAGCGATAACACGGGTACGGTGATTACTTTCTGGCCCGATCCGGAGATATTCCCCGAAACTGAGTTCAACTTTGACCTGCTGGCGCAGCGTTTCCGTGAGATGGCCTTTGTCACCAGGGGCGTGACGATTCATCTGCGCGACGAGCGGCAGGAACCCTTCCCCCGGGAGATGTCCTTCTACTTTGAGGGTGGAATCGCTTCGTTTGTGCGCTATCTCAACCGCAACCGCGACCCGCTGCACGAGGTGGTCTACGGGCGACAGTACTTCGAGGAAGAAGGGATCGAGGTCGAGGCGGCCATCCAGTACGCTGACTACTACTCAGAAACGTCACTCTCCTTCGCCAACACGATCAACACGCCGGACGGCGGCACGCATACCGAGGGTGTACGGGCTGCACTCACCCGTGTAATCAACTACTACGCGCGCAAAGCAGGTGTGCTGAAGGACGCCGACCAGAACTTCAGCGGCGACGACACCCGTGAGGGATTGACCGCCATTGTCAGCATCAAGCACCCGAACCCGCAGTTCGAGAGCCAGACCAAGGTCAAGCTCATGAACCCTGAGGTCAAGGGCATGGTGCAGTCGGTGGTCAACGACGCTTTTGCCGAGTTCCTGCAAACGGACACCCGTGCCGCTAAAGCAATATATGACAAGTGCCTGATCTCCACACGCGCCCGTGTTGCCTCGAAGCGTGCGCGTGACCTGATCCGCAGCAGCCCGCTGCAGAACTCCACCCTGCCTGGCAAGCTGGCCGACTGTTCCTCGCGTGAGCCGGAGAACTCCGAGCTCTACATTGTCGAAGGTGACAGCGCAGGAGGCAGTGCCAAGCAGGGCCGCGATCGCCACTTCCAGGCGATCCTGCCACTGCGTGGCAAGATTCTGAATACCGAGCGTGCCCGGCTGGACAAGGCGCTGGAAAACCGCGAAATCCAGACGTTGATCTCGGCGCTGGGGGTAGGCATCGGCGAGGAGTTTGACCTCTCGCGGCTTCGCTACGGCCGGATCATCGTCATGACGGACGCCGACGTGGACGGTGCGCACATCCGTACCCTGCTGCTGACGTTCTTCTTCCGCTACATGCGTCAGTTGATCGAGGGGGGCCACCTGTATATCGCCCAGCCGCCGCTCTATCTGATCAAGAATGGCAAGAAACAGGTTTACGCCTACAATGACACTGAGAAGGATTCCATCCTCAAGGATATGGGCGCCGTGGACAAGGCGCATCTCCAGCGCTACAAGGGTCTGGGTGAGATGAACCCGGAGCAGCTCTGGGAGACGACGATGGATCCGACGAACCGGGTGCTGCTCCAGGTTTCGATCGAGGACGCGGCTATTGCCGAGCGCACCTTCGACATGCTGATGGGCAGCGCGGTGCCGCCGCGCCGTCAGTTCATCCAGACACATGCTCGCAGCGTCCGTAACCTCGACGTGTAGCTGATAATCACCACGGAGTGCTGAAAAAGCCCCCATCCCACTTGAGGACCGGGGGCTTTTGTTATATCGTGGTATCGTTCCCTGACTCCTATACGTGCACCCAAGGTGGAAACATGGCACAGAAATACATCGGAGTGATCGGTTCGGCTGAGAACGTCCTGCCCGAGACGCTGCAG